>JBILTA010000321.1:0-6448 GCA_044371785.1 Pirellulaceae bacterium
AACGACTTCATTGGCAACGGCGTGGAAGTCCTCGGCGTTAAGCGGTGCGGGCGCAAACGCGAGTGGCTTGCTTTCATCGGGAGCATAAGGCAACGCGGTAATCTGGGCATGAGCCACATCATAGACGCTATACACCACATTCATGTCCTCACAGATCGAACGTACTTCGCGTTGCAGATCATGGGCTGTGACTGCGGCATTCATGTAGATTGCTGTATCAATCAGAAGCTGACGATAGTTAGGATGTGAACTGACATCATCACCGATGATACGTTTGAGAGCTCGATCGGCACCGCGAACGGTGAGCATGATACGATCGACCAAAGATCGCAAGGCATGGCTAAAAGCGATGCCGGGGAAATCGCTGGGCGTTAGGTAAATATCCACGGCGGCAGATACTGCTCCGCAACCGGTATGTCCCATGACAATGACTGTTCGTAGACTCGATTTCAAGTTGCAGACGGCGTAGTCAATACTCCCTAAACATTCGACCCCCAGCACATTGCCGGCCACACGTACCACAAATACTTCATTGGCGGCACAATCAAGAACGTTTTCCAGTGGGACACGTGCATCGGAACAGCCCAAAATGAGCGCATACGGATTATGTGAAGGGGCAACTCCGCTGATAAAGGGCACGCCAAGCGAAATGGGAGAGACGGGGATCACGACCTCGGGATGGTGTCCATGGTTGCAGGCAGCATCTTGGACTCGACAAACCAGCGAATGAAAGCGCGCGTTTCCTGCGGCAAGTTTGGCCAACGCCTCCTCTGCGGAATTGATTTGAGGTGTTGTGAGTGGGGCATGTGGATCAACGCGATAGATAATGTCCATACGTTTGTCGCTTCCAAACATGTAGTATAAGTTGAACGAACTTGTATGATAAGTTTTAAGTGGTTGCTTCGGTTGAGATGATTTGTTGAACGCTGTTTTCGATGGTATGGCATAAGCCGTCTAAATCCAAATCGTCTTCATCACGACCAAACGGTTCTTCCACATGCTCGGCAACTGTTTCCAAGCCGACCATAAAATAGGCGGTCAACATGGTTAAGGGAACGGTCCACCAACCGAAGTCGTTGGAGATGCCCCATGGAAACGTCAGCAGCAGTAGCATCACACATTGCCGAGTAAAATAGCGATAAGAGCGTACAATGGGGGTGCGTTGGATGCGTTCGCACGCTCCGCAGATATCCAGAAACTTTGCCAGCTCAGTATCGATCACGCGCAGTTCATCCCCATCGATCCAGCCCGAAGATTTCCACAGCGAAACGCGTTCGTAAAGTCGGGCGATGATGATACTAGGGATATGTTTGATCTGCGACTCGTTCTTGATTTCAGGCATATCATCTAGGTTGCCTTCATTTCGCAAATGGTCGCGTAGAGCGAATGGGAAATAGCTCAATAGCATTTTCACTTGCTGTCGTTCTTCATTAGGCAACTTGACCAAGCGGGTAAGTTTTACCGCGGCGTTACGGCTGGCGTTTACGAGTGCTCCCCATAGAGTTCGAGCTTCCCACCAGCGGGCATAGGCAGTGTTGGTACGAAACACAAGCAGCCATCCCACCACAACGGATAATGCGGCATGCAGACCTGAGGGCAAATCGGCGATGTCGGCATAGGGTGAATGATCTTTCCAGATCGGGAGAAAGCTATAGATGCCAAACACTGTGGCAACCGAGGAGACTTCCCATAGTGTTTTGCTGTGGCTGAATGGAAGTAGTGTATCGCGAATAGCCATCGCTCTTATGCCTTACCAAACCATGGGCCAAAATAGGTGTAAAGTCAAACGGCGCCTTAGTAGGGACCGCGAATATGTTCACGAACTTGTGATTGATAGTAGTCCGCAAGCTGCTGATGCAATTCGGGTGTTAGCCGAGGGATTCGCGAAGCGCGTGTATTGGCAATAACCTGTTCCACTTTTCGGGCGCCGGCGATAACAGTGGTCACCGCTTGATGATCCAGTATCCAGCGCAAGGCTAAATCCACCATCGAAAAACCTTCTGGGAGGAACGAGCGAAGATGGTCTACCAAAGCGACACCTTTCTCGAAAGGCAAGCCCGCAAAGGTTTCACCCACATTGAAACACTGGCCATCGCGATTGTAATGGCGGTGATCGGTTTCGCTAAACTGAGTTTGAGCGGTGAACTTGCCCGACAATAAACCACTGGCCAATGGCAAGCGCACGATGATGCCAACGCTCTTCTTCAAGGCTTCTGGAAAGAGCTCATGAGCGGGCTTTTGGCGAAAGAGATTGAAGATAACTTGTAGGGAAGTGAGGCCGGGTTGCTCTAAGCAGATGAGTCCTTCTTCTACCGATTCGACACTCGCACCAAAATGTGTGATGAGGCCTTCTTGTTGCAAAGTTCGTAGCCAATCGAAAATTTCTCCTTTGCGCAGTATTTCGGTGGGGACACAGTGCAGTTGGAGCAGGTCGAGTTGGTCGACTCGCAATCGCTCGATGGCATCTAGCGTTTGTTGGCGCATGCCTGCAAGCGAGTAGCCATCGGGATAGACTCCAGGACCACGTCCATATTTGGTCGCGACAAAAACGGTGTCGCGTGTTTTGTCGAGGTAATTGCCGATCCATGATTCACTTTGGCCGCTGCCATAGACATTGGCCGTGTCGAAGAAATTGATGCCGACTTGAATGGCGGCTTCCATCGTCGCATCGGCCTCTTCACTATCGACCGGTCCGAAGTCGCCGCCAAACTGCCAACAACCTAAACCGATTTCGCTAACTCGAATTCCCGTTTGTCCCAGCGGTCGATATTTCATGGAGTCACCTGTCGATCAGACATTGGAAGCGTGAAGTTCCAAGCTGAGTTTATGTTTTGAGATATTTGCTGTGTGACTTTGTACGGTGCCCCGATATTGTCTGCCACCCCAGGTGAGCGTTTGATTACCAATTCCAGTTGAAAAGAGTGGGGAGGGCTGGCCAACTGCGCTCTATCGGTTGCGGATTGAGCAAGGTACATTAGTAGAGTTCTTTTCAACAACGTGCTCCCAGAGTTCCTCCCAACATTCTCACCAGCGGATCAAGGTTGCTGTCCGTTCGCTCCGATAAGGTGGTCGTTCATGAGCTTGTTAACTGTGGTCATGGGTTCTGCAGTCATATTGGCGATCGCCTATGTGACGTACGGACGCCTGCTGGCGAAAATGTTTAACCTTGATGCGTCGCGGCCCACGCCCGCGGTGGAACTGCGCGACGATATCGACTATCAGCCACTCAAAGCTTCGTCGCTGTTGCCGCAACATTTTTCAGCAATTGCGGCAGCGGGGCCAATTGTGGGGCCAATTGCTGCGGGACTTATGTTCGGATGGTTGCCCGCATTAATTTGGATCTTGATCGGTTCAATCTTTATCGGCGGTGTGCACGATTTCACTGCCTTGGTGGCATCGATTCGGCATAAGGCTCGTTCGATTGCTGAGGTCGTCAATGAACATGTCAGTCGACTCTCTTATTTGATGTTTCTGGCATTCATTTGGATCGCCTTGGTTTACATTGTTGTGGCGTTCACCGATGTGACGGCGGGTAGCTTTGTGGGAGCGGCTCAGGCGGCTAACGGCAACGTACCCGGAGCAGCGATTGCTGGTTCGTCACTGTTGTATCTGATTCTGCCTGTGGTCATGGGATTAGTTGTGCGATATGGCAAGATTCCGATGGGGACGGCAGTGTTGTGTGCCATTCCGTTGGTCATAGTGGCGATTCTAGTTGGAAAATATGTTCCCATTGATATCCAAGCTTGGTTTGGGTTGGCATCCGCCGGTGAGGCCCGCAAGGTTTGGTCGGTGATCTTGTTGATCTATTGTTTGTTTGCGGGCGTGGTTCCTGTTTGGCTTTTGTTGCAACCGCGTGGTGAACTGGGGGGCTATTTCTTGTATGCCGCCTTGGGTATCGGAGCGATCGGATTGATTGTGGGAGGAGGAGCCATTCAATACCCTGCTTTCCGAGGTTGGGTCGTTGAAACGCCAACCGCAACTCAATCGCTGTTTCCCTTTCTTTTCATCACAATCGCTTGTGGGGCTTGTTCAGGCTTTCATTCCTTGATCGCTTCGGGCACGACTTCGAAACAGTTGAAGAAAGAAACGGATGCAAAGGTTGTTGGCTATGGAACCATGTTGTTAGAAGCAATGGTGGCCATTGTTTCGCTATGTTGCGTAATGTCTTTCGCGCCTGGAAGCACTGAACTCAAGGGGGATCCAAATCAGATCTACGCACAAGGCATCGGTAATTTTGCTCGAGCGATCGGTATCCCACGGGAAGCGGCGATTACCTTCGCGTTGTTGGCTTTTACTACTTTTGTATATGACACGTTGGACGTCTGCACTCGGCTAGGGCGATATATTATCCAGGAACTCACCGGGCAACATAATTGGATTGGGAAGACCATCGGGACTGTGTTAACTGCAGGTGTGCCTATTTTCTTCATGCTCCGTCATCCGTCAGATGCACCCCCTTTGTTTCGGACATTTTGGAGTTTGTTCGGTGCCAGCAACCAATTGTTGGCTGCGTTGACGTTGCTGGGTGTCACCGTTTGGTTGTGGAAAACGAAACGCGTGTGGTGGGTATGGTTGGTCGTTGGGGTTCCAACGATTTGGATGTACACCATGAGTATATGGGCTTTGAGCTTGATGACTTTGCCGAAGCTGTTCTCTGAGAATCGGCCCAGTTTTATGGCGGATCCTGTTCCTTACGTCGGGTTGACGTTATTGCTGATGGCTTTGGTCATGTTATTTGAAGCGATTCGAGTGATCTTCTTCAGCAATCCAACAGCACCCGCGATGCCGACCGCAAAAGCGGTAGCCTAGCGAATTTGTTGCCGTGGTTCCTGAATTCGTAAACGAAACTTCACGGAATAAATTACCGATCCCAGGTCGTTTCGATGGGTGGGGTGGGTATTCGCCGCGCGAATGCCCTATAGAATAGGGCGAGTCTTGAGATCGAAATACCATTCATCCCTGTGATTTCAGCATGTCTTCGTCCCCTTCGTCCTCTCCCGAATCTCCGAATGAGGGAGCTAAAGCTTCAGACGTTGCGGATACACCTGCGCTAACCGACGGCGTCCAACGAGCGGCAATCGGTTTTATCTTGATGACGTTGTTCCTGGATATTCTAGGGATCGGCGTCATTATTCCGGTATTGCCCGAAATCGTGGCTGAGGTCACCAAGGGAACCGAATATGTACCGAGCTTTATTTATGGTGTTTTGATCGGCTGCTATGCATTGGCTCAATTTGTCGCCGCGCCGATCATTGGAGGCTTTAGCGATCGCTTTGGACGCCGGCCGGTGTTGTTGCTGAGTATCCTTGGATTGGCTATCGATTTCTTATTGACTTATCTAGCCACCAATTTGATTTGGTTGTTTTTTGCTCGAATTGCATCGGGCATAACCGCAGCGAATATCACAGCCTCGAATGCTTACATCGCGGATATCAGTACACCGAAAAACCGAATCAAGAACTTTGGCTTGTCGGGTGCCACCATCGGTATCGCTTTTGTGATAGGTCCCGCGATTGGTGGTTGGTTGGGACAAGACAATCCCCGCTTACCTTTCTTGGTCGCTGCGTCTTTGGCCGGATTGAATTTCATTTATGGTTTCATGGTATTGCCCGAGTCCTTGCCGCCTGAAAAACGAGCTCCAAAGCTTAAGATTAACGCTGTGCCATTTGCGGCGATCTATAAACTGAAGGCCTATCCAACCGTTGCGGCTTTAGCCATTACGATCTTCTTTTGCGCCTTGGCACAGCAGGCATTGCAAAGCACATGGATCTTATACAACGGCAAGCGTTTTCAGTGGGACTCGTTTCAAAATGGCTTGTCGATGACAGCGGTCGGAGTGATGACGTTTATCATGCAAGCGGGCTTGGTGCGTTATCTTACCAGTGCCCTTGGACCGCGACGAAGTATCTTCTTAGGGTTGGGAGCAGCCGCCTTATCGCATGCTTTATACGGCTTGGCGACCGAAGGTTGGATGATGTATGCGTTTATGTTGATCGGTTGTTTTGCGGGTTTGGTGCAGCCAGTAGCTCAAGCAACCATTGCGCGTACAGTACCCCCAAACGAACAGGGTACCGTGCAAGGCTCAATTGCCAGTTTGGGAAGTATTGCGGCGGTATGTGCTCCGCCCATTGCGACCGGTTTGTTCGGGTACTTTAGTTCAGAAAACGCACCGATCTATTTGCCGGGAATCTCATTCTTCCTTGGTTCGGCCTGTATTGTGATCGGGGCCCTAAATGCATGGCGCATTCGCGACGCATTTTAGGGTAGGCTTCAGACTTCAGACTTCAGACTTCAGACTTCAGACTTCAGACTTCAGACTTCAGACTGAACACTGAACACTGAACACTGAACACTGAACACTGAACAACATCCCCCCGTTTGCATCTTCTCGGTGCAAACGGGGTTTTCATTTAAGCATCTCCGCGAACTCTTCCTCGCTGATCACCTT
>JBILTA010000322.1:0-6432 GCA_044371785.1 Pirellulaceae bacterium
CGATGGATTATGCGGGCTCGTATCAAGCACACTCCATCAAGATCCTCTCTCGGGCGCTCTGTTCCTCTTTCTCAACAAGCGTCGCGATAGAATGAAAGTACTTTACTGGGATGGAGATGGTCTAGCGATATGGTATCGTCGGCTTGAGCAAGGGACCTTTCAGGTTCCGTTGCGTCAAGGCGATGCATCGTCCTTTGAAATTCGAAGCGACGAGTTCACGATGCTTCTTCGAGGAATCGATTTGAGCAGTGTTCGGCGTTGCAAGCGGTTTCAGCTGGCGAGCTAGAGGCTCTGGTTTAACGGCCCAAGTTCCAGTGTGCGTGCCTGGAGGATGAATGTCATCTTCCAGGCATTTTTTATGAAAAAACTGCTGTTCTATGGGAACTTTTAGGCGGATTATTCGTTAGATAGGTATGGATGAAAAGGACCTTCTAATCAATCAACTGCAAGCTCAATTGCAAAGCAAGGATGAGCAGCTCAATCGCATGCTTGCGAAGCTGCAAGAAGCCTCGCAGCAGCACGTCGCGGTGTCGGAACAGTTCGTTCAGCAAATACAAGAGAAGGATCATCAAATTGCTCTCTTGGAGCAGAAAATCAAGAAACTGCTCAGCACAGTGCGAGGTTCACGGCAAGAGCGTATCAACCCCGATCAATTGCTTCTCTTCTCAACACATGAGCTTCAGGAAATCGCAGCCGAACTCGAAGCTTCCAGCGACATGGAAGAAGATCCACTAAGCGAAGCCGACGAATCTCAGGAGCCAATCACTCGAAAAGCAAAGCGTCGCAAATTGCCCTCGAATATGCCGAAGGAAGTTCGAAGATATGAGCTTTCTGAGGAACAACGCAAGTGCCCCTGCTGTGGCGAACTTCGTTGTGAGATGGGCGTTGAGACCAGTCAACAAATCGAGTTCATTCCGGCGGTATTCAAAATCATCGAACATCAGCGTGTGCAATATGCCTGCAAAGTATGTCAAGAAAATGTCGCGATTGCCCCGAAGCCACCACAACCTATTGAAAAAGGTTTGCCCGGCCCAGGTCTTTGTGCTTATGTGATTCTTTCCAAGTTTGGCGATCACATGCCACTATATCGCGAAGAAGACCTCTTCTCACGCATGGGATACGAACTGCGCCGTAGCACGATCTGTGGTTGGCTCTATGAATCAGGGCAACTGATCGAGCCTCTGGTAATGCGGATGAAGCACTTGATTCTACAGTCCAAAGTTATTCACACAGACGACACCAAGATCAAGATGCTAGACGTGGGCGTTTACCGAGAGGCTAAGTTCTGGCCCTACCAGGGAGACTGGCTGCATCCCTATACGGTCATCGATTTTACCATCGACCGAAAACGTACTGGTCCCCTGAACTTTTTACAGGACTTCGCTGGTTACTTGCAAGCGGATGCCTATGCAGGCTTCGATTGCATTTACGCTTCTGGCAAAGTTCAAGAAGTTGCTTGTTGGATTCACACGTGTCGTTATTGGCATGAAGCAAGTGACTCTGATCCGAAGCGAGCCAACGTCGCGTTAGGCTATATCGCGCGCTTATCGCAAGTAGAATCACAACTACGCGCGACTTACCCGGAACTCAATCTGCAAGGTGAGCGTGACTTTGATTCGATTACTCGTGCTCGACAACAGTATGCTGTCCCAATCTTGAATGAATTCAAAGCTTGGCTTGATGCAGAGATCAATAGCGGGCGAATACTACCAAAAAGCCTCATTCGCAGTGCGTTCACTTACACACTGAACCAATGGAAGGCATTGAATCGATACAACGAGCAAGGCTATCTATCGTACGATAACAATGCCGCTGAAAGAGCGGTGAAGTACCCGGCGATTGGCCGCAAGAATTATCTGTTTGTGGGCAATGTGCGAGCCGGCAAACATGCCGGCTACTTTTATTCGCTTGTCAACAGTGCGAAGTTAAATGGAGTTGAACCATTCGCATGGTTGCGTGATCTCATGGAAAAACTTCCCGCATATCGTCAGAGTGAAGCTTTTAGCCAAGCCAGCCGTGGCGAGCCGGTAACAAGTGATGAGCTTGATGCGTTTTTACCAGACCGATGGTTAGTAACTCATCCGGATTGCAAATGGGATATCGATGCGATTCGTCGGGAAGAGCGAAAACGGAAAGAAGTGCTCAAGCGACGAAAACGAAAGTAGGCTTCTCGCCAAAATCAAGATGGCGTTTACCGAACGCTCACGTTTCAAATTGCCCAACCGAATATCTTCACGAGACAGTCACCGTCGTTTACCGGACGCTCACACACGTTTTGATTTGTCGGAGTCAAAACTGTAAGACTGAACTGTAGAGCACTTCCTGAAGTTTCATCTTGTATGAATGAGGTACCAATCCTCGTTCCAGGGCGATGACATGGGTGTTTGACTATGACGACACCCCGTATCACTCCAACGAAAAACGTACGTTGGCTGACCGAATCGATTAGGGGCTCCGTTTGAACATTCCCGCAGCCACTTCCCCAAACTCTGCTGATCAAAATCCGCCCTTCGGGTCAGCACGAATCCCCCAGTCCGCACAAAGGCCTCGTATCGAATCGCCAATGACGCCCAAAAGCGCCCGCCTGAAGGTTCGATCAGGCGTTGCCCTGTGTAGGTGCTGTAGACGTGGGCGGGGTAGCTGAGTTCGTAGTCTTTGAGCACTTGGACGTGGTAGTGGAGATGGTTGGGGAGGTAGATGTCATCGTCATCCCATAGGGCCAAGGCATCGAAGGGGCCGAATTGCTGGGAAAGCTCGAGCATACGGTTGTATTTTTCGACGATGCCGGGTTCACGGGTGGTGGTTGAGATTAGCGCCCAATTGTCGTGACGTTGTTCGGGGAATACGCCGAGGTCATCGTAGATCAGAAGGAAAGCATCCTTATGGACCTGTGAATGAAAACAGGCGAGGGATTCTTCGAGGAGCCGCCAAGGACGATTGTAGGTTGGGCAAAGACAAAGAAATCGCATTATTCATATCCTTTCAGTTCAGCGCGACGGATCGCTTCTTCAATTAACGAACGATTCAAATCGAGAGGATTCAAGCGCCAAGCGAGTTTCCAGTTCTTGGCATCAAGGGCAGCCGTGGCGGCAATTTGAAGTTTCTCAGCCCAGGACCAGTTGACGGCGTTGTGATTGACTTGATCCAAGATCCATTTGAAATTGTGCTCTTCACGACAGCCCTCCACGCCCCAGCGATCCATCTGCAGCGCAGTTGATTTACAAGAGCAATTTGGGCGTTCCATGACGCCGATTTCCTGCAGCATCTCGAACATCTCGGTACCGGGCCCAAAACCTGGTGGCCATAACCAAATCTTGCGCGGTGGCTTATCGCCAACATCGCGCGAAAGAACGGTCAGCCCATACTGATTGGGATAATGCCCCGCGACGAACCAGGTCCCTTGCTCGACCACTTCGCGGATCGCAGCAATCAAGCCTTCGCCGCCGTTGTCACCATGTACTCCATTGGCTTCGGTGTCATGGAACACGATGTACCGCGAAACATGCGGTGCCCACGCAGCGAGTTCCTGCCGCGCTCGAGCTGCATTGTGGCGAGTGTCGATGAAAAGCATATCGACTTCACTACTTGGCAGCGGTACCGAATCAAGTGATTGGATCTTGAGATCCCATGTGGTCTCGGGGGCCTTGTAACGCTGGCCAAGGTCGAGAATGGCATCATTCTCTTCTTGGTGGCTCAGCAAATACTTCGGTTTACCCGCCAGGAGTGCGATCGAGCTCTCACGACGTTTGGTCATCTCAGCGACTCGCTCGCAACGCGACGAAAGCAGCTTCAAGAGATCCATATGTTCGTTCAGATCACGTGGCTGGTGAGCGAGCCAGTCGAATGTACTGTCGAGGTCAAACGTATGTGGTGGTTGCGGTTGCAGAACCGGCCGTCCAGAACTGCTGCGGAGCGGTTTCGAGGTGTCGACGCGAAAGACGATCGGGTCAGCGATAATGGCAGACCAAGTTTCTTCACGCATCCCTTCGCTAGCGAAATGATCATGTATGGGCTGCAGATCAAGTCCCAACTCTTGGAAGCCCAGTACATAATTGCGGATCTTGTCTTCTTGCGTCAGTGTGTACTTCACTCCGTTTGGACGCGCGAATCGATGCAACCAGCGAAGAAACGGTAAGCAAAGCGTTTTGCGACCATGCTGTCGATACTTTTCATGAATGTACCCCTCTTCACCGCCAAAGGCTCGAAAGTGTGGATTAAAACCGAGCCAGGCTTCGCGCCGGCAAGTGAAGAGCCCCAGGCCTTGCGCAGGGATCTCGAACGGTTCATCGTCCGGATGAGCGGCAGCGAGTCGATAACCGGCTTCGAACAAGGCAACGGGATGTCCGGCATAAGGGAGATCCGGAAGTTGCCAATCAGCAGGTGCAGGAGTCATATGGGCATCGAGCTGCACATAGAGGCAGCGATCGTCGGGCGTTTTCTGGACGCTGAAGGCGATCAGATCCAGCGAATCGGCAGAGATCCGCATCGGCGGCAGCGCGTACATTTCAAACCGAATCGGTAAAGAACCTGCCGGACCAACAACATCAGTGTCCCGCAATTCCAGATGCTGAATTGCATTTTCCGTTCCCCATGGGCCTGGAGCATCCGTGATCGACGCGACATTATTCGGATTCTTTGGGTCCCATCCCCAAGCATCATGAGCGAGGGCTAGAACGCTCTCCCGATCCAAAGCGTAGAGTGCGCGCGAGTAACGAGAAAAGCCTAGCGGTATTTGAAACGAACCGACTTTAATCGAAGGTAGCCCCGGCCAGAGCAAGCGAAAGTAATCCGCATAGCTTGTTTCCGCATCGGCGAACACTGCGACCGGATCTTCGTGTCTCGAAAAGAAGAGATGAGCCTCTAAGTGGTACTGATCGAGAAAACGCCGAATCTGTGCCTGTTGATCCAAAACGATCGACCGGCCGTGAAGAAGCAGATTGGAAAATTGAGAAGGCGAGCTTAATGGATCGGACATTCCATCAAGTTGAAGAGATATTTTACGTTTGGAAGACCGAACTGAGGCTTGAAACATTGGCCGCGTCGAGACAGAAGCAGCAGGGCTTTTGGGCGATTGATATGAGCTTTGAGTTGGGTACAGAATCAAAGCATTGCTAATCCTTTAGCCATTGATTCACTTCCCCCAAACACCGCCACCGCTGCACAATCTCTCGGTCAAGAACGCAACATCTAATCCTTCATTTGTTCTGCCTTCATTGGAGCTTTTTTGTCGCGCTCAGCCAGTATCGTCAGTGATGTAGCAAAATGAAAAACAGAATCGGCCCATACCGGAACATCCTCCGGGAGTTTATGGGGGATGCCACGAAAGCAGCCCTGTTCATAGGCTACTAATCGGAAAGTCTTACCGACGTACCCCTTTTCCAGTTCCGCTTCCTGCGAATCGGTAAGGGACTTCGCTTTAGCTCCAGTCCTCATCTCGTAAAGGGCGAACGGCCCGTTTGGCAATTTGGCTGGTGTAAACAACGGCGCATAGAATCGCATAAGGGGAGGTTTGTTCAGCTTCTTGCCGTCAACATGGGTCACCTTTAGTAGATACAGTGATTCATATCCTTTTATCCGAAGGCTACTTCCAGAGATCATTTCGGCTTCGATCTCTGCAATTGTTCCCAATGGGAGTCCAAGCTCGCCAATCACGTTCCGGCGGTTAAGTTCCTCCAGCGTGATCGGCGGTCCAGATTTGTCTTGTCCACACGCATTGCTCGCAATCGCAAGGCAAACGCCGATGAGAAGAAAAGAAAGCTTCATTGACACATACTCTCCATGGCAGATTGTTGGGCATCATCAAGTCGCCGAGTGATGCTGTCCTTCTGTTAAAGCACCAACGGCGACTTTGGTGCATGCCATAGTTCTGGCTTTCGTGTTCGGTACCGCTCGACCTGACGGACATTACTTCTAACGAGTTTAGATTCTACAGAGTAAAGCCCCTGATTTCGAGCATGACCGACGACTTGATTTCTACACCAACAGTGAGCCCATTATTTGGCAACCACGAAAGACACAAAAAACACCAAAGCTTCAGCGATGCTAATCACTTACCACTTCCAATGCTTACAACTATCTGGGTTAATACCACATAAGTAGTTCATTGCGGGCAGTGCAACGCCTTGAGATTAGTGAGAATTAGTGGCGATTAGTGTTCCCCACTCTTCTTCAGCACGGCGGAAAGGGAACACTAATCGGCACTAATCTTCACTAATTAGTAACCTCCATAACCGACCATTTTTTCCATGTTCAACGTTTGGTTTGCACGTTACAGTCCATTCGAGCACGAGCACCGCTGCGCTGAGCACGAGGAAGTTCACGATTCGGTTTGATTGCCAGAACGCTGGGCATCATCAAGTCGCCGAGTGATGCTGTCCTTCTGTTAAAGCATCAACGGCGACTTTGATGCATGCCATAGTTCTGGCTTTTGTG
>JBILTA010000323.1:0-6429 GCA_044371785.1 Pirellulaceae bacterium
GTTGACGATCATTCGCTTGGGTCGATTTGGCACAATCGCGAAGCAGAGTGACGGATACTTTCGATTTCAATGTCCCCCTTGCAGCAAACTGCGAGCGACAGTAAATCCGAGCAACCATTTAGCGCACTGTTTTTGTTGCGTGAAGAATCTTCAATAACATCGACTTGATGTTGCTTCAGGGGCATGATTTTCTTCCGGCGGTCGACATTCTAGCGAACTGGTTACGTGAGTACCGGTGCGACCAAGGGCGTACGAAGAGTGAAGTCGAATCGTCAGCGCGTTAAGCGTTATCCTTTGAAAATTTAGGACGGATGCGATCGTTTGCCAGAGCGGTCGCATTTTTTATGCGCTGAGAGTGCGACGGCAATGTGGACAAACACTCTTTCCATAACGTTCTATTGCTCGACCAACATGTCCTGTGTGCTCGAATCAACAAACTGTGACGTTCTCCAGTTTTCTCAACAACCCGGCCAATCCGTCGAAATCAGGCCGAAATCTCTACAGTTACAATTCGGCCAAAAGTGCGATGGTAATTCGGCCCGTAACAGCTTGTGGTGGTTGTCAACGTCTCGTCAACTCATTTCCGGCCTGTGGAGTTCCGCCTCGAATGGCTTAAGTTCAAGCGACCTCATTCGGCAGAAAAACTGTAATTCCCTGAAATCCTGCAAAGTCAGATTTATTGAAAGTGACTATTTGTTGCAGCCCATGTCGTTGCATAGCAGCGACTAATCTCGCATCGTGAGCGCGCTTCCCAGAGATTGAGAGATTCGTTACGTCTGCAAGCCAATTGGTAAAGATGCCGCGTTCGTCCCTAAACAAAGCAATCGACTTCAAGAACTCATCGATCGCCAAACGTGCCTCCGCTGTACTAAGACCAAGGCCATTCTGCGAAGTGGGGCGAGTTGCGACCACCCAGTACTCGTACAGTACCTGGGGAACAATTGCGGGCTGATCACCGCGTTGCCGTATCCTATAAACTGCTGCAACTGCCTCTGCGTGAGTGGGATGCGACACAACGGCCAGCCGAAGCAAAACATTCGTGTCAAGAAGAACTTTCACTCTCCGCAACCTTCGTAAATCGATTCGCGAGTATCGTCAAACTGTGCTGGAACATTGGCATGTATTTCACGCAGTCTTTGAAGACTCGCTTCAAATTGCTCGTTGGAAATAAATGGATCAGCGGCTTGGTCGAGATCTAAAATGCGCAACGCCTGCAAGACATACGCTGGAATATCGAGCCCAGCTTGTTCCGCGCGTTTTCTTACTATCGCTTCTAGATCCGCTGGAAGATCGATCTTTAGATTCATGGGTTTGGATCTCCTTTGCTGCAACAATCCTATCATAGCAATCTCTCGCCAACCTCGCCAACGCTTCGTTTCTACGCGACCCTCAAGTTCGGTTTTCCGTACCCGTCTTCTACAGGCTTTTGAGGCTGAGTGCCTGATATAGCCTACTGCTCACCATTCTAAAATCTCCTCTCTCGCGCAGCGTGGGAGAGTAGAGCAGGAGAAAGGAGAGCTATTGGCCCTGACGGGCCAATGGAGGCGGGGGCCTCCATTAAGCCTTTTTGTAAGTGCTTATTGCATAGGAGTTTACGCTGCTGGCCAAGTTCTGATTGGCCCCAGTTTTGGCCTAATTGGTCCACCTAATTGGCCACCGAAGTATCCAACCTGTGGGTGATTCTGACGCCGAGTGGACAGTTGGGAGTAGGAAGTGTTTTTGGTGTGTGGAAGCAGGTGATGTGGAACGGGTCAGATTGCCGTGGTGATTCGTGGCGTGAAGTAGCGACGTTTTGCCGGACGGGGAGGAGTCGAAAGCAGGGAATTCAGCATTACCTCACGAGGCTGATCTGTGTAAGTCGGATGACGTGGATTCAACCTTTTCCCTGCGCGCGTGTTACGACTACAATGGGGAGAAGTGATTTGTACGATTAGGAGATACGAATGGCTAGTGTTGAAGAACGGCTTGCCAAATTAGAACGCGAACTGCAAGCCATGAAACGAGACATGCAGTCGGGAAATTCAAAGCTGGGATGGCTTGAACGCGTTAAAGGAACCTTCAAGGGTGATCCGGATTTCGAAGAAATCGTTCGGCTTGGTAAGGAACTGCGTGACCAGGAATCGACTGAGGAGCACCAGTAGTGTTTCTTTTCGACACCAACCACATCAGCGTTTGGCAACGCGGTGAAGGTGCGAGTTATGAACGGCTCTTAAGTCGACTTAGCAATCACTCTGGTGAACATATTTTCGTTTCCATAGTTTCGTTTCACGAATTGCTGAACGGTTGGAATGCGTATATGGCAAAGCGTCAGAGTAGTGAATCTCTCGTGCGCGCTTACTTCGAATTTGAAACGATACTCAAGGATTTTTCTGTCATGCAGCTGCTGCCATTTGATCGGAAGGCAGCAGAAGTCTATGACGAATTAGCGAAAGGAAGATTGCGAGTCGGATCGATGGACTTGCGGATTGCTGCTATTGCAAATCGCTAATCAAATGACTTTGTTGACACAAATCACTGTCGACTTCGAACGAATTCCCGGACTGCAAATTGACGACTGGCTAGTTTAGTCGAGGCTTCTCCCTATCGCTGCCAAACGATTCTGTCGGGGGGAGCACTCCTACTTTCAAATTTCGAATTTCTTACTTCAAATTTCCGCCGGTAGACTTCGCAAACTCTTTAAGGGACACCAACCAGGAAGTTTCCTAGGGAGCACTACTTTGTCCCGACGTCTTCTCCACTGATGGCTCTACCGTTCCGTGGTCGGACGCGATCGTTTGCTAAGAGCGGTCGCATTTTTTATGCGAAGAGAGTGCGACGGCCATTTGGACAAACACTCTTTCCACGAAGTTCTTTTGCTCGGTCGACTTGTCTAGCGAGATCGAATCAACGAACAATCACGCTTTCCAGAGTTCCTAACACTTCGGCCACTAACTCAGGTGCGTTTTTAGTTCGGAGGGTGTTTTCCGAGTGTGACCCAGAGAGCCCGAACCTCAACCAGTTGTCGGCGATTCATGTGAAGTTGATTAATCGTGGCGATTCCGACTTCCGTTAAGCCCACAATAACAGTCGCGTTAATGGACCAATCGAAGTGGTCTAGCCATTTCTGTTGTTGAGGGTGAAACAGAGGGGCTACTAGGTCACCTTCGATGATTCCCGTTAATCGATTAGATTTGTGACGATTGCAGCTAGGGCATGCCAAACAAAGATTGTCGAACTCAGTTTTGCCGCCGAGCGATCTTGGTACGATATGCTCAACTTCGAATGTGACCACTGTTAGTGCTTCATTTGATTGGCAATACGCACAGCATTGTAAATAGTGTTCGCGAATCTCTCGCCTAAGAGCCACTGGAATATGCTCACTCAAGGCTACTCCTTCGCTTTCATTTGAAGCAGTGCCAATCCTGCCCGAGCCTTTACGATGTTGAGTGCGTCAATCTGGTTGAGAAGCGAATCGAGTTCCATCACTTCATCTGGCGTAAGTGTGCCAGCAGAATTTCGAGTCAGGAGATCATCAAGTTTCGTTTGGCTTTTGGGCGCTAAAGAAAGATCGGCCAGGGCCGCTAGGCCATCAGCATTGATGAGTAAGTTGATCTCGTTGGGCATGGTGATTCTCCGGAACCGAAACTACCTCTGATCCCAAGATACAGAACCGGGGACGCCAGTTCCATAGTGTCTTGAGTGTTATTGCGGGTTGAGCGGATGGAGCGCGTCCGTTGCTGCCGCCAGAAAAGCTATCAAACAACAGCAAGTTGCCAAATCTGTTCATATTCGTTTAGTCTGAGTGTTGCGCTGCGCGAGCAACTAGATAGGAGAGCGGGAGAACAGGAGAGCTACTCAGAGTAACCGTACGGAATGCACAGATCGTTTAGCCCGTGTGCCGTAGGCTAGACATACTTCCGTTTGATTGGCAGGTGCTTTGGACGAAGGCTGTAGAGCAGTAGTGCAGGAGAGCAATTCGGAGAGTGGTGCGGACGTGTTTTGCTTCAGCCCGCTTGAGCTCCAGCGGTCCCTGCGGTTCAAACTCGCTGCGAGCTAAGACCATATCGCCTACTGGAACTGTTCGATCGCCTTGCCTTTGCCGTTCAGTCGAACACTAATCGTGTACCAGCGATTGTTGCTCTTTATGTTCAATTCTCAATGCACTTTGACGCAGTATGGGCATCGAAAGCGTCTCAGCACCTCCGTTGTTTGTCGTCACTGTTATCCTGTGCGACTTTGGGAGAAGCATCTTCAACTACAAACTACTAGTCAGTGCGAATTGTCTCGGATATGTTGACGAATGAGTGCAATTTTCTTTCCGCTTTGGGAAAGGCGAATATATCGCGAAAAGAATGATGCTGATGAAGGAAGTTCGAGAGCGTTACAAATGAAAAGCCTGACCTCGCAGTGTTAATTAGTATTAGCCGACGACATCGCTTTCACCTAAATTGGAAAGATCGAAAACTAGACTTCGTTCCCGCAAGTTTGGCTTGAGCAGGAATTCATATGGACCTCCATGAGTTACAACAACTTGTTGCCGCGGGCGAGTCAGAAACACTGGATTCAAGAGAACTAGTGGTGAACGACGCGAGGCCGCTCAAACCCTTTGCGGAATGCTAAACCACCGAGGTGGGATCGTTCTGGTTGGCGTAGATCCCAAGGGGTCAATTCCCGGTCAACAAGTTTCCGATCGAACCATTGAAGAGATATCACAAGAGATCCAGCAGATTGATCCTCCTGCTTTTCCGATGATGGATCGCATTGCGGTAGACGGTGCCCGATTTGTCATCCGAATCCAAACGATCGCAGGTCGTAATTCGCCCTACACTTATCGAAATCAGGCTTACAAACGAGTTGGTAACACGACATTACGACTGAGTCGTGATGAATACAACCGTATGCTGATGGATAGTTTGCATGCGGAATCCCGGTGGGAGACGCAGTTTGCAGAAAACTGGAAAGTTAGCGATCTGGTTGAGGGAGAGATTCATCGAACCATGGAAGAAGCAATTCGGCGAGGGCGAATCGAAGATCCGGGTAGCACTTCACTTGAGACGATTTTGGCCGGATTTGGATTACTGGTCGATGGTCGATTGAATCGTGCAGCGATTGCTCTTTTTGGAAAGCACGAGAAGATTGAGCGAGACTTTCCGCAATGTTGCCTAAAGCTGGCCAAGTTTAAAGGGACTGACAAAAGCGAATTTTTGGACAATCGCCAATTTTATGGCAATGCATTTGAATTGCTTCTAAAAGCGGAGCGTTTTCTCAGCGAATCGCTTCCAATCGCCGGTCGAGTCATCGCGGGTGTATTCGAGCGAATCGATGAGCCGTTGTATCCTCGCGTTGCACTTCGAGAAGGTCTCGCGAACGCATTTTGTCATCGTGATTACGCTAACGCAGGTGGCTCAATCTCTATTGGTATTTACCAAGACCGTCTCGAAATCGCTTCAACGGGTGGGTTACATTTTGGACTAACAGCGGACAAGCTTTTCCAACCACACGAATCTTTTCCATGGAACCCGTTGATATCACGAATCTTTTACCGTCGTGGTGTTATCGAGTCCTGGGGTAGAGGGTTGTTGAAGATCGCTGAACTTTCTGCTCAAGCAGGACTTCCGCGTCCAGAGTTGGATGATCAAACAACCCATGTCGTACTGCGTTTCCTGCCATCGCTTTATATTCCGCCTCGACAGGTTACAAACAATCTCTCGGACCCACAACGTGCAATTATGCAATTGATTTCTGATTCGCCCGGGATCGCTAGGCGTCAAATTGTGGAGTCTCTCGGATTCGATTTGAACCCGGTGAGGGACGACCTTGAGAAGCTGGAGTCGTTAGGGTTGATTGAGAGGAGTGGAAAGGGCCGTGGCACGGTTTGGTATCTAAAGGGGGCCGCGCCAGCACAATAATCGGCGCTGAATCGGCGCTGAATCGGCGCTGCGGTAGCGCCGAAAAGCTCGAAATCGGCAAGGAAGCCGATTTTTTCAGTGATTCGATTGGTTTTTCCGTTTCGATGGAGTGACACGTAAGGTTCCGCTTCATCCAACATTAGCAAAACCCTTTTAAGTCACCGTCCCGCAAGCGAAATGTCAGCTAAGGCGGTACTTCCGTTTCTTCGCTTATAGCCCATAAGTCGCAGCACCCTCGGCATGAAGCCGGGGAGGCCGAAATCTCTACAGTTACAATTCGGCCAAAAGTGCGATGGTAATTCGGCCCGTAACATGTTAACTCGA
Source organism: Pirellulaceae bacterium (assembly GCA_044371785.1). GTDB lineage: Bacteria > Planctomycetota > Planctomycetia > Pirellulales > Pirellulaceae > JAFLCP01. The sequence continues at coordinate 6,213 of JBILTA010000323.1, forward strand.
TATGCGTTTGTGGGGCTTGTCGTGCGCGAGCTAGCTGACCATGCATTGCGTAGAAAGGGTCTGAAGACCACTTTCTACGCAGCCCAACGTGACGCGGTCCAGGATGTGGTTGTTAGTAATAGAGGACGTACAAATGTACGTGAGAGGGCGTTTGATGTTTTGTGGTTAGCTCGTCCACGGCAGAGGCTGTGTCGGCTTTCAGGGGCTTAAGATGGAG
>JBILTA010000324.1:0-6417 GCA_044371785.1 Pirellulaceae bacterium
GTCCACAACCAGTCTGGACTTCGTCAAAGATGAGCAGGAGTTTGTGTTGGTCAGCTAAAGCGCGAAGCCCTTTGATGAAGCTTGCCTCGGGGATTTTCACGCCACCTTCACCTTGAATGGGCTCAATCATGATCGCTATGGTTTCATGATCAATTCTCTTCGAAACCGCATCGATATCGCCCCAAGGTACATAGCTAAAGCCTGGCAACATCGGCCCCAAGCCAGCGTGATATTTAGGTTGTGCGGTTGCTGACAAAGCCCCCATGGTACGTCCATGGAATCCACCCTCGAAGGTGATGATCTTGTAGCGGGTCGGGCTACCATACAATCGAGCCAACTTGATGGCAGCTTCGTTGGCTTCGGCGCCGCTATTGCAGAAAAAAGCCTGTCCACCAAAACTTCGCTGCGACAACATCTCAGCCCACTGACCTTGTTGTTCCATATGCCAAGTGTTGGGAACATGAATAAGCTCTTTCACTTGGCCGGTTATGGCATCCACGATAGCGGGATGGCAATGCCCCAAAAGATTACAGCCCCAACCGGGAAACAGATCGAGTAACTCGCGACCCTCGCTATCCCAAATGCGCGAACCTTCGCCGCGAACCAAATTGACCGGATAACGTTTATAGTTCCCGATGACATATTTGGAAAACAAGTCTACGGTCGCTTGCGAGCTCAAGTGGCGTGTCATTTGCAATCCTTTCAGTAATAGCGAACGAGTTTACGAGGGACGAAACGCTTGCCTTGGGCCCGCCAATATTTCGGTGCCAACACCCTGCGTGGTGTAAACTTCCAGCAACAGCGAATGACGAAGTCGTCCATCGATGATGTGAACTTTACCGACACCACGATTTAAAGTTCCCAAACATGCTTCGATTTTTGGGATCATACCACTCTCGATGACACCGGAGCGAATTAGCTCGTTCGCCTCGTCGGCAGTCAAAGAAGGAATAACGGTCGAAGGATCGTTTTTATCCCGTCGAACACCATTGACGTCACTCAAGAAAACAAGCTTCTCAGCCCCTAAGCTTTCAGCCACGGCCATTGCGGCGGTGTCGGCGTTCACATTGTATTTTTGCCCCAACTCATCGATACATACGCTGGGTATCACGGGAATCTGCGCTGTGTACGTTAAGCTCTCGATCACATTGCGATCGACGCGAGTCACGTGCCCAACAAAACCGAGATCAATTTTCTCGCCTAAACCATTATCGAGCAGCAACTTTTCGCCGAACAAAACGGGTGTCGTATTGAAGGTCAGGTTCATCGCCCGACCACCTAGATGCTCAATCTCGTCGGTAATCTGCTGATTGATTTCACCTGCCAGAGTTTTCACGACAATTTCCAGTGTCGCTTCATCGGTAACACGACGACCTTGGATTTTTTTCGGCGTGATGTTCGCTTGTGCCATAGCCCTATCGATGGCTGCGCCACCGCCATGCACAATAACGGGTCGCATGCCGACCGTCTCCATAAATATCACATCGAGCAAGATATGACGCATAGCATTGGCATCATCCATCAAGCTGCCGCCTAACTTGATGACGGTCGTCTTGTCTCGAAACCGACGGATCCAACCCATAGCTTCGATTAGGGTATCAGCCTTGGCAATCGCTTCTTCCACGGAGATCGTTTCTCTCTGTTAAAATGAAAACTGGGCTAAATGAAAATGTGGTAACTGAAAACTGGATAGACTGAAACCAAGCGGTGAAAAATCGAAATGGACGTTCGAAAATCAGCGCCCGAAAACAGGAGAAGGGGCGGACTAGGATTTACTCCCAAGTCCTCCCCTTAACTGTGGTTGAGTTAGCCTGTTTCGTATTTTCGAAAACGGAAAGCTCAATAGGATAGAAAATTCGCAGTTCCGATGCAATTACGGCAGCGGTTAAGGTTGGAGTCCTTCCACGAATTTGTAGATTCGGCCCCCTGAGGTCACGGTCGTAAAATAAACCTCTCCGTTTTCATCTTCACCGAATGTTACGATCGGTAGGCTGGGTGGCCAGATAATTTGCTGATTTGCGGTGACTTTCCCAGATTTTGAATCGTATCGAAGTGCCCAGAGCTTTCCAGAGACATAGTCACCGTACAAATAAGCTCCTGCTAGTGAGGGAACCTTTGTACCGTAGTAAACCTGACCGCCGGTGATGGATTTGCCCCAAGTTTCATTGTGTGGGTAATCAAAAATTGGATCAATTGTCGGCGAAGGAGCCTTTTGTCCCTGATTTTTGAAGTCATGTTTGCCTTCTCGAAGGCTCCACCCGTAGTTTCCACCTTTTTCAACAATGTTGATCTCTTCCCACAAATCTTGTCCAACATCGGCAACCCAAAATGCTTTGGTCTTCGGGTCAAAATTCATTCTCCAAATATTGCGGAATCCATAGGCATAGATCTCTGGCTTGGCTCCAGGGCGATCGACAAATGGATTATCTTTGGGAATCGCGTACGCTTTGCCTTCATCTTTGCTATTCACATCCAATCGCAATATCTTGCCAAACCAAGTTGATAGATCTTGGCCACTTAACAGTGGATCATTGGCCTTACCGCCGTCCCCTAACCCCACATAGAGATAACCATCGGGACCAAAAACGATGGAGCCACCGTTGTGGTTCCAAAACGGTTGTTTCAAGGTCCAAAGAATTTCTTCGGAATCGGCCAGTGCACGGTTCGGGTTTTTGGGATCAACGCGAAAGCGGGACAGGGTGCTTAAGTGCGACTCTTTCTTTGAAGTGTAGTAAAGAAAAAACTCGCCGTTGCTCTTAAAATCGGGATGAAAGGCCAGTCCCAATAGCCCCTCTTCGTTTTCCTGGTCCTTGTACATCACACGATCGGTAATGTCCAAAAAGACCTCTGCTTCCTCAACGCTTTCATCGTTGGGCATAACATAGATGGTTCCATACTGACTTCCAACGAACAACCTGCCTGACTTGTCACCCGCATGTGCGACAAAGATCGGTCGTTCGATGGAAATCGATGGAAATGCGCGTTCGACTCGAACGGCCAAAGGTGCTTGCTCTACTTCTTGAGCAGAAATGGAGTGATTCCAGTTCAACACAACAGCCACAAAGGCCATCGTGTAAAATGCACACATTCGAAACATTACAAACACCTCAGGAATTCGGGCCATTACGTGAGAAAGTTCTCGGTGACAATCGAGGGCGATAAACTAGTTTTTGACGTCGAGCAATTCGACTTCGAAAATCAATAGTTCGTTAGGACCAATATCTCCACCAGCACCCCGTTCGCCATAGGCCAAACCTGGTGGGATGTAGAGGATCCATTTATCTCCAACCTTCATACGTTGAAGAGCTTCGGTCCAACCTTTGATCACTCCCGAAACTGGGAAGCTGATTGGTTCGCCGCGTGCAATGGAGCTATCGAAAACTTTGCCGTTAAGCAATTTGCCTTCGTAGTGAACCTTTACTTCGCTAGTGAGCTTAGGTTGAGCTCCTGCTCCCTTCTTGATCACTTTGTATTGAAGACCGCTTTCCAAAGCGATAACGCCTTCTGCCTTCTTGTTGGTTTCGAGGAACTCGGCAGCTTTGGTCATGTTATCCTTGGTCGCAGCTTCAGCTCGGCCGGTAAGCATCTTGTTGATATCTTCAAATGCTTTGGACATTTCTTCGTCGTTAAGACGTGGTTCGGTGCCAGCTAACATATCCATAATGCCAGCGATTAGATCTTCTTTGGATAGGTCCTCTGGTTTGAAACCTGCTTCTTTCAGGTTTCGACCGATGTTCAAACCGATCGCATAACTCGGGGGGCTCATAGGCTTCTGAACTTCTTTCTGAGGTGCAGGCGATGCAGGATCTTGTCCAACAACGGCAACATAGCCTGCGAAGGAAATCGCAACGACCGATAACAATGCACCCAACGACGAAATACTGACACGTCGCATACACATCACCTTTAATGAAACTATCTAATGAAACAATACGGGGGATCAACCATACGGGGATCGATGCCAGACGTTAGGCAGTACCCCTTGGCGGCTACCAGATCGCAGCATGATTTCTGAGGGCAGCCCCCCAGAAGCCATAAATATACCTAAGGTTCGCTCCGATTCACAGTGGCTGAAGCTGAAGAGTCCGAGGGGAGTGAGCTTGTCGAGCCGCTTTTGGGTTCTGGAGCGGGTTCTGGGGCTTGAAACCTGCGACATGCCCCGACCGGTTGCGGCGGATATTTGGGCCAGTTCGCATCCGTTATCCCGAGCTGGCACATAAGGAAGTGTGAGCCCTTACCGCTGACAATGAGACGATGTTGCTGACAACGGCTGCACAACGAACCTTTCAAATGCCCTGGCAATGTCATGTCAATTCGCTCGCATCGTAGTTGGCGGTCCAAACTATAGCCCTGATCTTTACTTTGGAATCGTAGTCAACAATTAAAAAATGAACAGTCGGCACAATCGATACAGCTTAAGTCAAAATGGCCCACTTCACGGCACAAAAGTTTGTTTTTTCCTCATCGATACAAATTCGCAATCTATGGTTACGTGGCTTTGGGACTAAGGCAATGAGCATCATCAAAAGATGCGAGTTGCGGGTCTTGAACCAGAGTCTGGGGGGTGTGGCGATTGAGTTTTCAATCGCGACTCGAATCACGACCTAGATTTCACTCGTTTCCTGACGACATGTTTCCAGTTTTGTGGCGAAATTGGATCTATGCCATTAGGAGCTTTTATTGTTCACCCGTTGTTTGTGCCTTTTGGCACTACCATCCATCGAATTTGGAGAGGAATAACCATGAAGAATTTCGCCGCTAAGATCAGTAGCTTTTTGAAGAGTGAAGATGGCCCAACAGCAGTTGAATACGCTGTTATGTTGGCTTTGATCGTTGTTGTTTGCTTGGGTGCTATCCGCACCATCGGCACCAACGCGTCGACGACCTTCAACAAAGTTTCGCAACAGTTGAAGTAATTCGCTCTGGCGAATTCTTGCTCAGAGTCTTCACTCTGGGTTGAAAATGAATCAGCAATGCGATCGGTGTCCAGTGATGCCGATCGCATTTGCCCTCTTAAACACTCGGTGTTAGCCAACAAGAGATGCAGTTATGCCAAACATCATCCCAATCGAAGTCATTCAAAATTCATGGGAAATAATCTGGTGCGCTGTGAGCACCTTCATTGTTCTCATTACTTGGCTTTGCAATTTGCGATAAATCACTGCCTTTCCTGCCGTTTAATCCCGCTGCTCAGTTGGATGATCCCACCTGCCCTACCGCGATCCAGTTACACCTACCTAATAACGCAAGAGTATCCCCATGGAATCGATTTGCTCGATACTGCTAGAACATTGGAGTGTTTGGTTGGTTGCCGTTACCTTAGTAGTGGCTGCCGTTATTGATGGCCTTTACCTTAAAGTGCCCAATTGGTTGACCATCCCAATGATTATTTCAGGTCTGATATTCAGCTTCACCGTTTCCGGTTGGAATGGTTTAGGCTGGAGTCTAATGGGTACAGTCGTCGGCTTGGTCCTGTTACTGATTGTTTACAGCATCGGTGGTATGGGCGCTGGGGATGTGAAATTGCTCGCAGGTATTGGAGCCTGGATGCATGTCGAACATACATTTTGGATTTTTATTGCCACCACTATCGTCGGTGGCATCATGGCTCTATTCATGATCGCTGCATCCGGACGTTGGAAGAAACACTTCGGGCAAATGCAAATGATTACTAAAGAGATCGTTGATGTTAGAGATCCAGAAACACTGTTTGCCATTGCCAAAGAACGCAAACCACGCATGATGCTTCTCCCTTACGGAGTTCCAATGACCATCGCTGCGTTAGGTTACTTCGCAACCCAAGGTTTACTCTGGTAGTCGCAAGCTTGCTCGATACGATCCAAATTTAAAACGAATTTGAATAAAAGGCGATGAGTGTAATCTCATCGCCTTTTTTCGTTCTTACTCGTGCTCGTACTGGTGCTCCTACTCGTGCTTGTACTGGTGCACCTACTCGTGCTCGTGCTCGAATCTCTGCACGGCCCGTCACTGTATAAAATGTAAAAACAAACACTCACGAACCCAAATGGGCATCCTACAAAAAGTATCGAATTTCCCTAAGAAATTTCGCGCACGATCGTTTTCGTGACATAGGTTTCAGTAGTGTCCTGCAAGCTTTCTTCTGGTTTTGTGGCGAAATTGGAAATGAAGAATGCAGGATCTGGTTATTCACCCTCATAAGCGCCTTTGGCGCGACCATTCCAATTTTTGGAGAAAAACACCATGAAGAATTTCGCCGCTAAGATTCGTAATTTCTTGAAGAGTGAAGATGGCCCAACAGCAGTTGAATATGCTGTTATGTTGGCTTTGATCGTCGTTGTTTGCTTGGGTGCTATCCGCACCATCGGCACCAACGCTTCGACGACCTTCAACAAAGTTTCGCAACAGTTGAAGTAATCTCCAGGCCCTTGCGATCGT
>JBILTA010000824.1:0-6417 GCA_044371785.1 Pirellulaceae bacterium
ACGCTTCCTTGCAAGGTTGTGGTTACCACATTCCCCGAGGTTGTCCAACCGGTCGACAGGGCCGACTCAAAGCTGCCGTTGGTGATAAGATTGGCCCCTTCGCCCCAGATCGTATCGATGCCTGCACCGCCATCGATCGTATCGACCCCGGTACCACCGATGAGCGTATCATCCCCCCAACCTCCCACGATCACATCAGCGCCGGAGCCACCGTCCACCGTGTCGTTCCCATGACCGCCGGTAAGGTGGTCTTGTCCCAGTCCTCCCGTGATGGGATCGTGGTCTGCGCTGCCCGCATAAGAATCGTTTGCGTCGGTGCCGGTGTACGTGTCGGCACCGGTGGTTCCCTCCGAGTAACTGGTCAGCGTGCTGGCGTAATTTTCACGAAGGACCAGATTGTCGATGCCCCAAGCTTCCGAGTTGAATTGCTCATTCAATGTCGAGCCAAAGCCTAGTTTCAAGCTTGTCGCAGTTGTATTGACCGTCAACACATAGGTCACAATCTCATCATCCCACGATGCCGAACCAGATCCGAAACCTAGAGTTGTACCCGCAGCTGCACTATCGCTGGTGGTATTACTAAAGTTGGATACACTGGCACAACTGAACGCGTTTTGCGACGTAAGCGTATCGTTGATCCAAATGCGAAACTGTTCGCTGTCCCAAGAGTCGATTCTATTAAACGTGAAGGAGACGGTCACGGATGCTTGGGTTCCGGACAGAGCAAATGACTTGAAGACATCCTGCACACCGTTGATGCTAGCTTGATAGGTGCTCGGTGTATTGAAAGCCGTCGCCGACGCCAGGAAGGGACCAAAGTCAGTGTTGCTATTCACAATCACGCCGCCGGTCCAACCTGAGAGGCTGCCATCGTTAAAGGTTTCAATAATGGGAGCCGCAATAGCGGTGATCGTCGTGAGATTGCTGCTGGAAAGCATTCCATCAGCAAAGAGAAAGTCTTCCACGCCGCTGACGGTTTCCAAACCATCGGGTGCGTTGTTGCGCAGGTCGCTGATGGTGAACGTGCCCGCATTGCTGGTGATGTTGTACTGGTTTCGATTGCCTGAGAGCACGAGTCGATCGGTCCCGGCGCCGCCTAGAATCGTGTCCGTGCCGCCGCTGGCAAAGAACGTATCGTTGCCTGTGCCGCCGTCGAGCACATTGCTGCCGCTGTTGCCGGTCAGCGTATCGGCGAATGCGGAGCCGATGACGTTTTCGATATTGGCGAGCCAATCGCCGTTGGCTTCTCCCGCGGAGGCCTGGCGATTGTTGTTGAGATTGATGGTCTCGCCAGTGCTGGAGGCGGCATACGACACTGTGTCGGTCCCAACTCCGCCGTCGATATAGTCGGCACCGGCGCCGCCGCCCAGCGTGTCGTTCCCGCCGCCGCTGTAGAGTTGGTCAATACCGGCACCGCCGAACAACGTGTCGTTACCCCCGCTGGCCGCGTAGACGCGAACGTTATCCAAGTCGAGGTCGTTGGCCGCAGGGAACAAGGACGTATCGGCAAAACGCAGGGTGGTCGCATCACTGGTGGCGGTGAAGGTATATGTATAAGTCTGACGAGCCCCCGAGTTGATGATGGCAGTTTGATTCACCAGGACATTCGAGCCGTCGAGGACTTCGACTTGCAATTGACCTGCACTTTGGTCGGCCGCGGTCATAAGTCGCGTCATATCGAAGCTCAGAGTGTACTGCGTCCCGGCAACTGTGTTGATCGTTTGAGCTAGTGAGGTGCCTTGAGCAGAGGTCCAGCCACCGAATGCGTAGAAACTCGTCCCTTGTGTTGCTCGACTGGAATGAAAGTCGACGACTCCTTCGGTGGTGACGGTTGGACGCGACCAACCAGTAGGTACCGTACCCGTGCCAAAGGGGCCGAGTTCGAACGAACCGTTGTAGACGAGATTGGCATCATCCCCTTCGAGGCGATCCGAACCGCCGCTGCCGATCAGCGCGTCGTTGCCGCCGTGACCGATGAGCGTGTCGTTGCCGTTGGCGGCAGAGAGATCGGTAACGGAAACGTCGGCTAGGAAAACGCCGGTGCTCGCGCCAGTTAGACTTTGGAACTGAAGATTCGTCGACGTCGATGTGGCAGTAAACGTGAAGAATCGTTCTTGCCATTCAGGATTCGCCAGGGAGTGGGTGCCGCTGACCGTGACCGATTCGGATTGGGTGACTCCTGCCGCACTGACTTGCATCGAGACCGTCGTCGAATTGAAGGCGGACAAAACATAACGAACTTGGTACGTGTTTCCGATAACCGTGGTCAGCGATTGGCTGATCGTGCCATGGGATGTACCGAACAAATCCACGCTTCGTCCCCCGGAGGGTGAAGCTCCCAGGATTGTCCCGAGCAAGTCCGCGCTTCCGGAGGCCACCGTCCAACCACCCATACTCTGACCGCTGGAATAGGTTTGGTAGGATGGAGCACTAGCTCCGGTGATCGTGCCGCTTAAGAACTGCCCATCGCTAACCAGATTAGCTCCGCCGGTTAACAAGTCGTTACCCCCGAGACCGCCCAGATTGTCGGCGCTGACCGTCCCTAAAAGCCAGTTATTGCCGGTGGTCCCCAGCGTTCCGCCACTGGTCACGACCACATTGGCTCCAAACTCGGACGTGGAACCAAAGGTTGTGTCGGTCGGTCGCACGGTGGCGGTGGCGGTGACGCGCGCTCCCACAGCGACCCACACGTTGCTTAGTTGCTCCGCAAAGGTGGCGTTGCCCGAACCGTCAGTGGTGACGTTGACGAAGCCCAGGTAAGTTCGCCCCTCGCCATTCGTCGTATCTTGCTGACCATCGGGAATCGAAAAGAACTCGATCCGCATATTGGTGCTGGCGGTCGAGTTGATGGAGCCCGTGATGGTCGTCCCCAGCGCCGAGTTAACCGCGGAGGAGATCACGGGGAAGTTTTGCAACCCATTGGCACCGGTGTCGGCATCGCCAGTGTCGTTGGCGGTGACGCCGTTGTCTCCCAGGTCAATGCCGAGTTGGCCATTGCCTACGATCGTGTTGGACAGAATGCTGTTGCCTGATCCAGTACCACCATCTGTGATTCCATCCCAGGTGTTACCCACGAGCGCGGTTCCGGTCGCGTTGGTCCCGATGAGATTCCCCCAAACACGGGTGTTGGTCGCTCCGTTGAACCAGACACCATTATGGCCGTTCCCCGAAATGACATTGGCCTGTCCGGGAAGCAGTCCGCCGATCTGGTTGGAATCAGCTGTCGTGGCCATGGCAACACCATTCCAGGTATTGCCCATCGCCGCCGAACCGGAAATATTGGTTCCGATGTAGTTTCCGGTGACAGTGTTGTTATCGCCCGTGATTCCAATCCCCGCCCAGCTATTGCCGCTCACCACGTTTCGGTCGGCAGGTGACGATCCCCCGATTTGGTTCGAGGAGCCTGCAATCAAAATTCCATCTTTGGAGTTTGCCTCCGAAGCGGTTGCACTGGTACCGTCGGAGTTGAAGTGACCAATCCAGTTGCCAGCGATCGTATTGAAGTTGGAATCAGCGTTGATATTGATTCCATAACCGTTGAAATCACGCAACACGATTCCGCGGAGTAGACTTCCGTCGGCGCTTGCACTGAGGGTGATACCATCCGCAGCAAGATTATTTCCATCCAAGACGATCGGGAGAAAGCTGCCCGCGACATAGCCGGTTTGGGTCGTGCCATCGATGGTGACTTGATCGGTGATGGTTGGCAGTACCGACAGAACGTTGATCACCTGCGTACCACTGCCCGTGATATTAAAGGTAATCGTGTCATGGCCCGCCAGCGCGTTGGCATCGATGATGGCTTGTCGCAACGAGCCCACACCACTGTCATTTGTGTTCGTTACGACAAAAGTACTGAGTAAGCCCTGCCAATCAGCTTGGAGCCAAGGGCTAACCACAATTTCTGTTTCGATGCTGCCACGTTGGTATTCCAACAACCAATTTCCCCCTAGAGCCGAGGAGCCTACAAACGATTCGCTCGCAGCTACATCTGCTCCTGTCCATTCGGAAATCGATTCGAGTAACGCTAATCCTTCGGGGGAAGCTGCTAGGTTACAGCCGTAAAATAAAATATCCGCTTGATCTTCTAGACTTGTTGACCAATATTCGAAATGCTGACGTTGCTCATGAACCGAATTTTCGTCATACCATTGGCCACCAAGCCTGAATGCACGGCTTGTAGCGTGCGTGATCAAGTGAATTGCATCCACTTTTTGTGTGGCTGACTTGAGTACTTCGGTTACCTGAGACAACCCATCATGCGTTGAGTCGATTGCAATAACTCGAATAGTGCGAGCTTCATCGGATGACGACTCAATATCCGCCAGGAATCTCTCAGCCTCAAAGACCGAGTGATCTACGAATACCAGTTCTAGCCGCTTGTTTGATGGGGAAGTTAAAACATCATGATTATCGTGGGTAGTGTCGAGATCGATGAAGTTAACGGAATGAAGGTGATCGAATTCGGGCTGTAGAGAGGGATTTCTTGTTTCGCTGTGCGACTCCATTTCAGGTGCGAATGTCACGCCACTTGAGCTATCTGTTGCTTCCGTCGAACCCATTTGATTCGCCAAATCGATGGGCTCGAATTGCCATTTGGTAATTTGGCTAAAGCTGGAGTCCGACAGGACGGGAAGCTGGGGGGATGTCGTGCTTTCTTGGTCAAGCGATGTCGCATCGTCTGTGGCACTGCCGGGCAACGGAACGATGTCAGCATCCGAGTTGCCGATTTCGACCACTCCAGGTTCAAGCCAAGTGGCGGACATCAAAACTCGCCGCTCTAGCAACTTCACCTGAAAATTAGGTTTTTTACGATCCTTCTTTGGCATGGCTTATCGACAACCCATTCGAAAATGCGCTTTACGATGCAAAACAGGCAGAGCTCACCTATAGGCAATCCGTTGACTCACCTAAATCGGGTGTTAAGCTTTGCCGAATGGGGGAAATGGGGTTGCGAGCGCAGAATTTCGCGGTCGCGTAAGATGCTCGATGGATTATGAGGGTTCTGCCGACCTGTAGATTTTCTAAGGATCCCTGGTTAACGATTATGCGACCCCTATTCGCAATATGGATCTGAAGGTGGTGTTACTTCTTGTGAGGGGACTTAGCCTTCTCTACTCTTTCCTCATTCTTTGAGTTCAAGGATAGAACCCTGCGTTCGTCAGTTCCACCGCTGTCATTCTGAGAGAGAAAATTGGCAACGGATGAGCGAACCATGGTCCATGCCAATAACAGTGTGTTGTTCATACTTCCCAGAAAACCAATGGGCTCTTTCCCCGTGTAAAGGCAATCGGCGCTATCGATTTCACGCAATGGTGCTTGGGGCATATCCCCGGAAAAAGCCTCGCTGCTGTTTCGTACATCTTGAGTGGCATCGAGAGAGGCGAGATCGGAAGCTAAAGGCCGCATGCGCATGGAGCTTGGAACGGGAGGAGAGGCTGTTGGAGAGTCCTGATGAATCGGCGCAGGACTATCATCAGTCGGAATATTTAGGTCTGCGCGTCGTTCCTCGTCTATTGGTGTATTGAAGCAGATGTCATTGACAGGGGCATGCCCATGATCATGAGCTGAATGATCAACAACCGATTTGTCTTGTGATTTGGTTTCAATTGGCTCGCTTGTGTTGGTATCAAAGATCTCGTCGAATTCGGTCGAGTCGATAACCGGTAACACTTCGTCGATAACCAATAGGATTGTGTCGCTTGTTGCGCTGAAGTCTTGATTGGTACTTTCGATTGCTGTTGCGCGAAGCTCTACGAAATAGGAGCCATTCAATCCTCCTGCGGTTCTCAGCACAACTTGAGCCAGATTCCAGTCACTAATGTCAAGCCATGATTGGGAATTAGAAATCGTCATTTGATGGTTACCATCCGTCAGGACCATGCCAATCGGCAACCCGCGAACTTCAATGGTCAACTGCTCGCTTCCGTCGTTATCGATCAATTCAGCTGTCAATGTGATGGGGATATCTTCGCCCAGTTGCCCTCGCACGGACTCGGCGTCAAGTAGCGGTGAATCGGCAACACTTTCTACATTGAACAAGCGGGTAATGAACTGAGTGCTGATCGCTCCTAGACTGGATTCTGTTTGGACAGTGATCACAAAGTTCCCTGATACATGTTGTGGCAGGGCGATCTCGAGATGATCGAGATCAAAAGCGATGAGTTGCGTTGGAATTGACGGTACAACAAGAATCTGATGGCCTTGATCATCTTTGATTATCGTGCCTTCGGGTAATCCGAATACGATCACCGAGGTTAACGTCTCACCGTTAAGGTCGATTTGGGTTATTGAGATATTCCAGAGTGATTCTGTATCTTCGGCGAAAGAAATATCTGGGGTACTCAGAATCAGAGCATCACGGTTTCCCTGAATTGTCAAAGTCACGTTTGCACTGTCTTGCAGACCATTGGCATC
>JBILTA010000817.1:0-44805 GCA_044371785.1 Pirellulaceae bacterium
GGAGCCACCGAACACACCAGCCACACCAAGCATGTGGAAGGGGTGCATCAGGATGTTGTGCTCAGCCTGGAACACCAGCATGTAGTTGAAGGTGCCGGAGATACCCAGGGGCATGGCGTCCGAGAAGCTTCCTTGGCCAAAGGGATAGACAAGGAATACAGCGGTAGTAGCCGCCACCGGGGCTGAGTATGCAACAAAGATCCAGGGCCTCATCCCTAGTCGATAGCTAAGTTCCCACTCCCGTCCCATGTAAGCATAGATGCCAATGAGGAAGTGGAATACTGTGAGCTGGAACGGTCCCCCGTTGTAGAGCCATTCATCAAGTGAATTAGCTTCCCAAATTGGGTAGAGGTGAAGTCCGATGGCATTGCTGCTCGGAACGACGGCTCCCGATATGATGTTGTTTCCATAAAGAAGACTCCCTGCTACGGGCTCTCGGATGCCATCAATATCGACAGGGGGAGCCGCGATGAATGCAATTACAAAGCAAATGGTGGCTGCTAGGAGACACGGAATCATCAGTGTTCCAAACCACCCAACATAAAGACGGTTATTGGTCGAAGTGACCCAGTTACAAAAAAGCTCCCAAGATGAATCCTGAGAGCGACGATCTGCGATAGTTGCAGTCATAATTGGAATTAGTTTAGTCGAGTTACTGTTACCCGTCCAACTCCAGAGGCAGTGAGACCGATAGCATCAGCCGCACCTTTACTGAGATCCAGATCCCTTCCATATGTGTAAGGACCCCGATCATTGACCGTCACCACAGCACACCGTTGATGGCATACACGTAGACGTGTACCAAACGGGAGTGACTTATGAGCAGCAGTAAGGCCGTTTTGATTGTATCGAGATCCACTCGCGGTTGTGTTCCCGTGAAAACCAGGACCATACCAAGAGCTAATCACCGACAGAGTAGTCAGAATAGGAATCATAATTAGATAGCGAAGGACTTGATATTGCTCACTCCTTCAGTCCGCCAACACACTCGCAGTATTGACGGAACTATCTTGTTGTTAATCAGTAGCGCTTCTTACCGCCACCGCCTTTGCAGCCTTTACCTTTAGCCATTTGATTTCTCCAATAATTAGTAGTTAAGTTCTGAACGTTCGAGCTTTGCATATACATCTTGACGATATGCGGGGTCTCGCTCATATCGTGGATCTGACATAGCAGATACCACTTCCGCTTGAGATCGGAACACATCACGGTTGTTTGCTGCCGGCTTACCTTTCAGTAGCTGACCTTCAATTCCATTGGCTTCTGTGTACCGTGCCTTGAGTGCGTGAACAGCAAAGTTGATTGCATTAAAGCTTCCTTCTGCCATCACACTGTCATACATATCAACCTCCTCGGGAGAGAGATTCTCCGAAGCCCAGGCAATCATTTCTTGGTAACCATCGTCACCACCTGCAATGTTCCTGATTGACTTCAGTTGACTCTCATTAAACTCCGGACCACTATTGCCAGATTCAACCTCAGAACGATACTTAATGTACTCAGCTGCTAGATCAGCAGAATCCATCTTCGACAGCTTTGCCTGAGTCTCCTTTGTCAGCTTTCCAGATACTGCCTCTTGCCAGAGCGTATCCAGAAATGCATCACCTGCTTCCGGTGTTTCACCTTCGCTTTGCGTGTCTTCAGATGCTGAAGTCTCTACCTGATTATCACTATTGCGAGAACCAAGCTTCGATTGCAATTCAACGTAAGCTTTCTCTAGCTCTTCAGCATCACGGAACTTACCAGCCAAGAGCTGTTGTTCTTTAGCGGCTTGCGCTTCGCCAATCGCTAGAGCCTCTTGTTCCGCTTCGTTAAATTCAGGTTGATCCACGGGGTTCGGATCATACGTCAGTGTTGCCATGTGCAGTGATTACTTTTAGGTTACCAAGACCAACCTTCGTTACATAGTTGGGTGAACGACCAAGGGTAGGAGTTCCAATCTTGGCCTTAGCTTTGTACTTATCCGGTTCAGGAGTCTCTACCTTAAGCACAGGCTTCTCTGATGGTGGATGCGGAACTTCCTTCATTGAACGAGGAGGTTCCATTTGAGTGGGTCTACGCCGGTTGTTCCGGCTGGGTGATTTGTCCGTCATTTATTTGAGGATTCTTGGATGGATCATTTACTGGTGCAGATGCCAACTGTCCAGCTTGCTTGGTAAGTTCCATTTGCTGTTGTTGTGCCATTGCTTGCTGCTGCTCTGCCTGGATATCTTGAGTGGACTTAACAAGATTCAGGACATCAATTCCTTGAGATGCTGCTAAACGCTTAATTACTTCCTCAGGATTGACATATGTCTGAATAGCATCAGGTCCCATCGTCTGAGCAATTGTCATCAGGAAGGAACCAAGGCTCTCTCGATCTTGCCCACGTCCCAATGCATTGATACCAGCGACAATGGTTGGCTTGACAATGTTTTTGGGAATACGTGGGATTTCACCAGTCTTCTGGAAGACATTCAGCTTCCGGTTCAAATAGGGAACAAGGAAGTCCACAGTCAGCATACTAAATAGTCCGCCAAGCTGTGACTCCAATTCCATTTGAGTCATCCGCACTTCTTCTGCAGTTGTTCGTTCAGACTGTCGTACATTTAAAATCAAGAATGCATCCGATAAACGACGCTCCAGTTGGAGAGCCATCTCATATGCAGTCCTAAAGTCTGCAGTCTTCCCAACCTGTACGACACCAATATCATCAGGTCGTCCCTGAACGATGGCACCGTTGCCTGCAGCGGCCAGTGTGGCCGGTTTGGTTGTGCTTGATGGCGACACAACAAAGACAACCTTTGCTGCTGCTGCAGAGCCTTCTACAAGTGCCTGGGATAGTGCTTCAAGGGAACGAAGGTCTCCGATAAATTCTTCGACCCTGCCCCTGCCGTACATCTCTCCATCAACCGTATTGAAGCGCAGTGCGATCCATGGATTTGCATCAAGTGGTGCCTTACCAAATGACTTCTCAATCACTACATCATCAACTTCTTGATGCCAGACGTAGCGATTGTTGTCACGTCGAACGTGTGTGTAGATATCAACCTCATCTTGATTGTTATGCTTGTCTGAGCCAACCTGATTCGGTTTGCGCTCTGGCAGCATATCCTCGATGAGTTTCCTTGAGACTCGCTCTTTGGTTACGATTTCAATGACGTTACCATCTCCATCTCGGTCCAACACATAGCGATTAAGTGGATACAACCTCAGCCCTTCTTTGCCCATGTAAATCAGTGCATTTCCTGCAACCACCAAATGCTTCAACGCTTGGTGCACAACGACTCGATCATCGCTGGCAGCAATCGATTCCATAATGGTTCTCTCGATCTTTGCAAAAGCAAGATCAAGTTCTGATTTAATACCGGGTCCGTACTCCTGACCAAGCATTGATTCATCCACTTGAAGCTTAAAGAAGCTTGTCTGTGGAGGAAGCAAAGCAAGCATGAGCTTTGCAGACAAAGTGACTACACCTTTAGCACCTACGGATTGCCAAGGTGTTGGCAGGATCCTGTTGCTTTTGTAGTCTTCTTCATCATCACGGATTAGGTAAGGCAACGTAAGCTCTGCTGCTCTACGTGCTGTGTGTAGGTATTGAGTGCGATGACCGTACAGTAAATCATACCTTTGTTTAGCCGACATTCAATCCCCCGCCAATACTAAGAGGACTCATGCCTTGCATCATCGACATCATCATCATGTTCCTCATGTAATCTCGCCGAGTCTGTGCACGGCGTCGTGCAGCACGAATTGCATCAGTTAGATAGGACTGTCCAAGTGCAGCAAACTGCAGTGGATCATTGATATCAAACTCAGAACTTACATCTTCAAAGGACTCCAGCGTTGGCATTGCAGCCATCGCGGGTTCTTCCATAGAAGTCATCAGTTGATCCAGAAAGTCTTGCACGTTCATTTGACCCTGGCCTGCAGGAGTCATGTTTGGTGCAGCTGTACCGGTTGGGCTACCCGTCGGCATGGCCGGTTCATTCGATACAGGGCGTGTATTCCTATTTGGCTGAGTGCCAGTTACAGGACCACGAGGCAAGACTGTCGATGTACTTCCCTTGCTACTGATAAACAACTTACTTCCCTTGTCTAGCTTAGGTGAGTTGTTAATCTTCTGGAGGATTGGGTTTCCAGAAAAGGGGTCATAGTTGATCTCTTGACCTTTTTGGGTAACAAACCTAGCCGCCTCTGGCAGCAGACTGTTCTCGGCTGTGTATTGATTGACTACCTTTGAGCCAATAGACAAACCTTTCTGTACGGCCTTTTCCAGAACCTGATCCTGCGACTTGCCAGTAACCCTGGAAATCCTTTGCAGTTCTTTCTGCGACAGCGTGTTCCCAGCAGCCAATACATTCTGCCCGAAACCTGCGTTCTTATCGAACTTGGGTGCCACTGTTGCTGGGGCATTCGCTGCTTGCTGAGCATTTGCACCAATCGTCAATCCTTGTGCAGCTGCTTGACTTTGGATTTGTTGTGGTGTCAGCCCACTTTGTATGGCTCTGTTAAATGCTTGCGCACCCAGCACACCAGGAGTTGAGTTGCCCCCAAGAAATGCTGCCAAGCTATTGGCATTCTGTGGAGCAGGGTTTATCTGTAGTTGTTGCAGTGCTCCTGCTCCAATGTTCAAGCCTTGTGCAGCTGCTTGGTTCCTGATCTGCTCAGCAGTTAAGCCACTCTCCAGAGCACGGTTTACTGCTTGAGCACCAAGTGATCCCTGTGTTGCGTTTGCACCTAAGAACTGATTTAGATTCTGTTGTGGAGCTTGTGCAGGCGCAGCATAATCACCAGCAGGAACTGTGTAGGCATCCCTACTTCCTGCGTTCATGATTAGTGGGATACCCTTCCTTGCAGCCGCAGCTCTAATTAGATCTAGTGTAGCGCTCATTGTCTTCTTCCGTAAGTTGATGTTGAATCCACTCGACCACAGAGCGCTGGCCTGAGCGGTACATTATTTGCGAGTGTGTATCATCCGGGTGGGGATTAACTTGTGGGAAGTTCTCCTCCAACTTCTGAAGGAGAACATTAAATTGCAAACCTGATGTCTCCAGCAGGTTAAGCATATTGTGGGAGGTTGGGGTTTGCATGTTCAAAGAAAGATGGCATTCTTGCTCGTTGCGTTTCGATCAATCCTTCCGCTTTTCCTGCATACATCAGACTGTCACTCTGGTCCAACCAGAATTGCTTGTCGAGATATTTATTGTCCGATTTCTTCAACGGCTGCATCACCCAATTAATGGTTGCCTTCCTGAGCTTATCCAGACTAGGAGACACAGTGAGGCCAAGCTCACGACATACCAGGCTATTCGTTGCAACATGAACTTGTTCATCTCTTGAGATATCAGCGCTTACTGTTCGCATTCCAGCGTCACCATTAAAGCGGAAGAATGGGAGTAGTACGAAGAAAATCGCACGCTCGGCAACCATTGCTTTGGCGACAGTGTGATCAGGATGCGAGACCCAAGCTTCCCGGAGGCGCATTGCTTCGGCTTCAGCTTTCTCGTCAACGCCGTAAGCGTTCGCGATGTAGCCGAGAGCCAAGTCGTGGTTTTCTTCGTCCTTGATATTGGACAGCAGTAGGTCGCGTGATAGCTCTGGAACTTCATTGGTTAGTGCATCTTGAATAAAATCCCCAACGGGGAGTTCCATATGCCGCAAAGCAAGGGCTCGGAAGATTGTTTCCTCTGAGCCTTCTTTGACAGCTCCGGCTGTGGTCTGAACAGGTGACCACTTACGTTTACGATTAAACAGTTTCTGATACGGGTTCATTACTCTCCACAATTACAATCAGGTACTGGATCATTTAGAAGCGCATCCAAGTAATCGTCAACTTCAGACTCATCCAGTGCAGCGTAGGCACTCGACTTGTCTTGTGTATCTCCCATCACTTGTAGCGAGTAGTAAAGGGAGGTTTGCGGAGATGCAAGCCACTCTTCAATAAAGGCTTCATCATATGTGATCACATCTGACCACGAGTTAAACGAATAGCCATGAAGAAGTCCCGTCTTATCAAGCATCTTTACGATGCCATTTGCCACACGGAAATAATCATCCCAACCAACTTCAGACGCGATCTCAACAGGACCATAGTCAAAGCTCTGGACGCCAAATGTTCCGCTGTCGCGATCCACTTGACGACCAATAGGAGGAGCAATCTCAGGGCAGGTTGTGTAACCATTAAGGTCTTTATACCTGTAGCTGCAAGATGCTGTAGGAGCAATGGCAAAGGCTCGATCCATATTGTTCAGCTTTGCAATTTCAGCAGCTGCTTGGATGCCTGCTGCCATCTCCTTGGCCAGAATGATTGCAGGTGTCGATTCATAGTTACGGAAGTCCTGACCAGTATTCAGCTTTTCTATTGCTTCCCCAAATTCACTGTAGCTGATTCCTTCCTGTCTCAGAAGGTTGGCAAGTCCCAGCATTCCGAGACCGACTTGGCGATCTGTCTCTGAAGGCAGGTATTCTCCGCTCTCTCCAACACCTGTCTTGCTGTGAAGTACGCACAATTCGGACATTCCGTAGACAAACGCACTTTGAATGTCATTGAGTTCGCACCCGCCGAGGTTGACATGTTGCAGTAGACAGGTTCCCCGGCTTGGGAGATAAACTTCCAGGCAAACGTTACCCCGGATTCGATTTCCATTTCGATCAACCTTAGTCTTGTTAAGCCAGATGTCACCTTTACGAATGCCATTTAGGAGTGCTGCCTTTGTATTTTCCGTGGCCTCTTGCCACCAGTAATCATTAATGTTGACGCAGCGCTTAATCCAAGGAAGCTCACTACGGCTAGCAGCAATGAACTCAAGCACATCAGGATGGTTGAGATCCAGATGACATACAACAGCTCCATTCTTGTAGATGCCTCCACGACGGAGCACTTCATTCAAGGTCGAATATATTTTGGCAAAGGACACTGGCCCGCTAGCCACCAACCCTTTGCCATTCTCAGCACCTTTTGGTCGCAGCTTAGATAGGTGTACAGCAACACCGGCACCGTAGCGAAGAGCATGTGAAACAAAGCGCCAAGATGCCTCAAGACCATTTGGTCCCTCCATTGTGTCTTCCACCACGAACACGGTGCAAGAAACGGGAAGTCGTGATGTTGGGTCGTCAATCCAAGATTGCACTCGCCCAGTTCGGGCAATCAGTTCTTTGGTGGTCGTAGACATTATTAAACGAGATCAGTAAGATTAGGTGGTTGATAGTTAGGGCCCTTCAATACCTTTCCATCATCACGGCGGATTGGTTGTCCATCATCCCCAAGCTTGGACATATTGCTTTCGTGTACTCGGTTGAGAGCTTCATCAAGATCCCAATCCAAGTTCTCTGCATATTGATAGCAGACATAAACTAGATCTGCTAATTCCTTCAGGCAGTCCGCAGCATTAATGCGGAGTCCCATAATCAATTGGTTCTCTGATTCCAAGAACTCTTTGAATTCTTCAACGATCAAACTCCGTTGCATAGTCCGTGAAGCTGGCGTCGTACTGTTCCTCACTTGGAAACCAGCCCTGAACTCCTTTGCTTGTTGACTGATGAAGGATTTCATGTTCGAGTTCATTCTGCAGATAATGGATGGCTTTAGTTAAATCAGATACCTTGCTGTCCTTGTATCCAGCTCGGCATATGTATTTGATTGCATTACCAAGATGGAAGTTCAATCCTTGATCTCGGATGAAGTCCCATGCTTGTATTGACCCTCGCCTGTAGTAGCTTGGGCCTTGGGTGTTGGAGTTGGCCATTTCTTTACAAGGTTTGCCAGTGAATTGCTTAAGACAAAGTTCTGATGCTGTAGAGCTAGAAACACAGTGATCACATCTTCAAGCTGTGTCTCTGGACTCCTTAATGCATTTTCAATTTGCTTTAGCTTGAACTGTTGCTCCATCGTCATTTCGACTATTGGAGCTGGGAGACCAAAGTCTTGGTTCTTGAATGGTGAAATCATAATCTTCCACTTGTAGGATCTTTGCTAGACGTGCATTCTTAATTGCATCATCTTCAGTGAGACCCTTTTCCAGGAAGGTCTCCAGAACGGTATTCCACGTTGCTCCTTTCTCAGTCAGCAGAGCGTCCGCTCTCTTGATTCCAATACTTGGTACACCGCTATACCCATCTGTTTGATCACCAGCCATTGTCTGGATCAAATGCCAGCGCTTTCCCTCTTCTTTTGTGATTGTGACGACTTCATTAGTAAGGTCGTACAAGTCACCTGGGATCTGCCGCATATCCTTGTCAGGACTACATATGATGTGCCCTTCTTCCTTTGTAGCGTATATGCCTATAGCATCGTCCGCTTCAAGGCCTGTCATCACGACTACGGGATATTCTTCCTTGAGCTTGTTGATGACCCTCTTGTAGCCGCACGGCTTCTTTCTGTTTCTATGTCCTTTATACGCTGGATCAATAGATTTGCGGAAGTTAACAGAATCAGAAAAGAACAGAACAGACTCATCGAAGCATCCAATGTCATTTGCGATGTTGTATAACTCGCGTTCGACATACTCATATGCTTCACTGAACTTGGAGGTGACGACGATGACATCATCTCCGAAGTCGATCTCTGTTTCACTGGCTGCACAGCATTTGTATACGATGAAATCAGCATCAATAAGTAGACTCATTTACCTTGCCCCTTCCGCAGTTTCTTAGTGCCTTTAGGGAGCGATCTGGTTCCGTTTCCTTGGTGTGTATGTTTGAACTTGGCACGTGATTTGAACTCAACACGACCAAGTGATGTCTTTGACTTTACTGCCATAATTAGTGTACTTCGCTCCAGTTCAATCCTGATTTAGCATCAGCAGAAATTGGAACCCTTAGGTTGTAGTATTCTCCAGCTGTAGTTGCCCCCCATAACAGAGCAAACTTCATATCCTCTACCATTTCTGGAGACGTTTCAAATTGCAATTCGTCATGAACGAACGCCAGTTGGTGAGCCTCAATACCAGCTCTGATCTTTGCCTCATGCGTCAGTAGCATCCAGCGCTTTGCAATTACCCCTGCAGATGACTGCAGCAGCATGTTCAGCGCTTTATGCGCCGAGTTAACGCTGATATGCCGACCGTCGATGCTGCGTATGTAACCTCGCTTTGCAGCAGTTTTAGTAGCCTCAACAAGTTTCTCAAGGCCCGGAATGGCATCCATGTAGGCTTGCCTGATTTCCTTGCCCTTTGCTTTTGCCTTGTCCGGGGGAAGCTGGGCATCGTATGAAAGCCCAATCTTTTGGTCACCAGCACCATAGAGGAATGCATAGGTTACGGTCTTAACTAACTTTCTTGAGATGCCGATTTTGTCTGCATTCTCTTGGTGGATATCACCATTGAGTAGTACATCGGCGTAGCGACCACCGTCATATCGAGCCAAGTAATGTGCCAGCATCCTCAGCTCAATACCTGCCAAGTCAGCACCAACCATCACATACCCAGGACTTGCTCTGAACAATCTCCTGAATTCAGCTTCGCTTGGTGTCTGACCTAAGTTCGGTTTACGATGTGCACATCGATGGGTGATTGTTGCCACTGAGCAGTGGTGATGCACTCTGTTTTTCTTGACTAGCTTCAGCCAGGCATTAACACCTTCTGATAACATCCCCAGGAACTTAGTAAGTTCAAGACATCGGAAGAACTGCAGTGCAATTTCTGATCCAATGTCTTTCAGCACAACTTCATCAATGACAGGTTTACCCTTATCAGTGAATTCTGTCGGCTTCCATCCGTAGTAAGTCTGCATGACCCACGCAATGTGGTCACGGCTTGTTGGGTTTAGATCCTTCAATCTTGAGAAGGCTGCACCTTCTATGTAGCCTTGGGTTTTGTTAGCTCTTCGAGGAGTGAATTCCGAGCCGAACACGAGAGGGTGCCTGTCTCGAAGTATTTGACTAACTGTTTCAAGCTCTCTTCGGAGAGTTGATTCAAGTTCCCATGCAGCAGGCTCATCAAAGTACCATCCATGTAGTTCTTGATCAGTAAGAATCTGAGCAACCCTGTGCTCTAACTGGATCCAGTCAGGTATTTGTGGAAGTGTTTCCAAAGTCTTGTAGTAACGTTGACATCCTGAATCATGTAATCCTGCATTTCTTGAGACCACATCTTCCAATCAGCAGTCTTACCGAAACTCCCTTTGTATTCACCCAGGCGGTATCCATAGGATTCCAATGAGTGGCGACCATAGAGTTGCAACGGCATGTGTTTCCACTTCCGCCGATTGTCGATATCTAATATGTTTGCGTGGTAAAGCCTGCTTAGAAGTAATGTATCCAGAATCTTTCCTTTTGGACTAAACCATGGATACAGCTTCTTGATTACTGGTACGTCGTATCCGATGATGTTGTGTCCAATGAGGGAGCTGGCATCTTCAAGCATCTGAACACCCTTTGTGATTGGTTGTTCAGTGCCTTCATCGTTAAAGACGAAAGTCTGCTTAGTGTCGAGATCAAGGATGCCAACACAGTGGATGCAGGTAACATCATCGTATAAACCGTTTGTCTCAATGTCGAAGACTAGATTCATTGAGGCTTCCACACATACGTTTTATCAACGAATTGTGCTTTGACTACATCTTCAGGAGTAGGTGGTTTTGGTCGTGTCAGCATTGCTTGCTGATGCGGTGATTCAAAAGTCTGTTGTTGGCTCGAATTCTTCTTCGTGTTGAGTTTCATTAAACTTACAGGTGGCTAAGTCGTATTTCAATGTGCACGCGATGCCAACCTCGCCTGAATAGCGATTCTTAAGGACTCGCACAGTCGTATCACTTCCTCCAGATGCGCTCTGCTGGTTTCGTTCGAGTGCAATAACTCCGTCAGAGAGTTGTGCAATGGCCGCAGATCCTCGCAACTGTCCCAAAGTGACGCGGGCACCCTCTTCATGGTTCTGGTCACTACTTGTACGCCGTAGATGTGAAACAAGGAACATGGCAACACCAGTCCGTTCAACAAGACTTCTCAGCCTTGTCATGGTCTGATCAATGATCCTTCGTTCATCACCATCAAGACCGCTCAGCAGGATGCTTAGGTGATCTAAAAAGATGACCCGTGCATCAAGACCCGCTGCCAAGTATTCAATTCGGTTGTATATGAGATCAGGATCAAAAGAACCAAAGCCGTCGAAAAGAAAGAGATTCCAGTTAGCAAGAGTTGTTTGATACGCTTCGGTGAGAGTAGATCGGTCATGTTCTCCAAGGTGTAGGGACTTGCCAACAGCAGCGGACATCAGTCCAAGAGCCGTTCGACGATTTGACTCTTCAAGTGCCAGGTATCCAACCCGTTCTCCTTTGTTGAGAAGGTGAGTTGCAAGTTCACGACAGAAGCTGGATTTTCCGATCCCAGAACCTGCAGTAATCGTGACAAGCTCTCCATACCTGATCCCGTGCAGTTTGTGTTGTAGCCCAGAAAATGGGTAGTCATGATCTGCTGGTGGAGTAGGTGTTGTGACTAATTCAAGGAGTGATTTCCCATCAACGATCCCATCTGGACGGTAAGGTTTCGCGTCCCAAATGGCACGACGAATCGCCTCAGAGTCATTCGCTGATAGGGCATCTGATGCATCTTTGTAATCACCTTGGAGCGCAGCAATCTTGCACTTGCCAGGCGGCAGTACGCTTGCTGATTCCTCTGTCGCCCTACGGCCTGCATCGTCAGTGTCGTAAAACAACACAACCTCTTCGTACCCTTGCAGCCATTCGAGATTTTTTTGAATCGACTTTTTGGCTGCAGCGGCACCGCTTGGTAGAGATACCATCGGCCACCCCGGCATCGCTTCTTGACATGAAGCTGCATCGAGTTCCCCTTCAGTGATAACAACTCGTTTTCCTGTGGTGGGAAACAAATGCTGTCCAAAGAGCGTGCCTGGTACTTCCCCTTCATAACTAAAGACCTTATCCTTTGTCTTCAGTTTGCATCCTTTAAGGATTCCAGAATTGTCGAAATAATGGAACCGTAGAACGTCTCCATCTTTAAAGATCTTGTATTGTTGGCAGACCTTTTCTGATAGGTTCCGTTTGTTAAGCCGTTGGGCTTCTCCTTTGAGGCTGACATGGGCGGACATGGTTTTGTGATTGTGAACAATCTCTTCTGTGTGGCCGTAGTTGTTGCAGCGAAAGCAAAATGTATGGCCATCGGAATACAAGGAGTTTGCATCCGATGACCCACATTGCTCACACGGCAAGTGCCTCACGAACTCGCTTTCGCAATTCTGCATAGGCTCGTGCTTGTGCATCGTGATAGTCGAACCATGAATCAATCGCCCGATAGAAACCTTTGATCAGGTTCTCGCAGGTTTCAGGATCTTCTGAATCCACATCAGCAAGTAGAGCGCCGAACATCTCTGCATAGAAATCTTCAGTGCCGTACGGAATCTTCATTTCTGTTTGTGGTAAGTGTTGATCAGTTCTTCGTAACCATCCAGTGCATCCTCGAATCCTTCGATGATGTCGTTGGCAGAAGCGTATTTATCCAGCGCCATGATGAGATTCATGGCTAGATCCTTTACCAGTTCTAGGTCAGCCATTCAATAGGGATGGAATGATAAGCACAGTGTTGAATGCCATTCTTTTCACACCACATGGCGTAGGTGGTTTTAGAACGTTTTTCGATCCTGTTATGAGGCGCCTGAAAGACCATCCGAATATCGAGATCCGGGTTCGCTTTCTTCACAGCAAGCATCTTGCGGCGATCCTCAGGTGTAAAATGACCTTTGGTTTCTAGATAGACACCATTGGGTAATAGAAAGTCTGGCGTGTAATTACATTGCAGTATATAAGGAACCTTAGTAGATTCATACTCAAAGTTCACGCCTAGTCCTGTCAGCAGATCAGCGACCTGCTTCTCAAGGCCAGAGCGATACTTCATTAGAACTCGTCGTCACCTTCCGCTTGGTTGATGGTGACGTTTGGATCATTCGCCTTGAATCCTTTGGTCTGTCCAAACAGGGCAGCCACTTCAGTTTCATCGAGATCACCTGCATCAATGCCAGCACCATTGCTCAAGGCAATCAGCTGCATCCCGACCAGCTTCACGGATGTACCGTAGGAACCATCAGGCAATTGATACGGCTTCTGCCTAAAGGCCAGCTTCACCTTGGTACCGCTGTAGATCGGCGTGTTCTCATCGGTGATCGGTGTACCTTCGGTATCGACAATCGGCGGATTGTCACCAGGCTTCCAGCTGAACTTCAACACGTAGTTGTCGCCTGCCTCTTCCCAAGGTTCAGGCTTAAGGATCGAGCGCTTCGGGTTCTTGAGTTTGCTCTCCTGCCATTTCAGCAGGTCTGCTCGCTCCTCTTCCAGGCGTTCAATCAGAGCTTTATCAATCACGGCAGACAAGTTATGTCGACCGAACTTGGATGGTTTCATCACGGCTTGATAGCCTTCCAGGACCACAGGCTCCTGGGTGATGTGGATATTCTTTGCCATATGTCGGAGTGGATAGGTGGATTAATTAAAACGTGGGCGCTTGTAGCCCTGATCAAAGCGTGGGAAAAATTCATCCAACCCTTTGATGATGAAGTCCATGTTGTACCAACCATCACGGCGGACGTTGTTGACCATCATCATGATTGATGGCACCAAGGCACTACGCACCTCAGCTGGTAGGTACTGCCATGTCGTACCGCCCTGTTCCCCCTTGAGGCGGTTCACCTCTTTGATCACACCAGCTTGAACACGGGAATAGATCCCTTCATTCAGCACACTGGCAAACCAGCGGCCAAATCGTGTCGAACAATCCGCTGGCACTTCTGCAGCCTTGGGCCGTCCAAAGTAAGAGCGATAGCACTCCAATTGCAGCAGGCCAAGCGGTCCTTCGTAGGCTCTGGCGGTGTCGGGGAAATTCCGCAGGATGGAGTTGTTGACTTCCTTGGCGGCCTCCTCGTGCATCAGACCTGCTTCTTTGCGCAGGATCAGATCCAGCGAGACACCAATCAGCTTGTCCGTGATCTCATCGGCATACCGTCCAGCCTTGGTGTTCTTGCCCCGGTAGAGCTTGAGCAGCGACTTGAAGGTGTCCTGGGTCATGGCCAAGGCTTCCTGAGCCCGGCCTTTGCCGCTCGTTGTTTGGACCGGCAGAATTCCGGCCAGATCGCTGAGATCGCCTGCAGTGACTGACTTCTTTGGACCGGCAGTTTTGGCGAGATGAGTTCGTAGCGACTCCAATGAGGAACCGCCGGTGTGCCCATACAGCGTCTTGGTCGCCCCACTCAGCGAGAAGTGGGGGACACCCTCCACAACCAGGCAGTCGGTGTTGAAAAATTCTGAGAAGAAAGGGGTGGCCGTCTTCATATCAACAAAAGAAATAGGTGGATTCGATCACGGATTCCGGTTCAAGGTCGCCAATGATCGGGGGGTCTGTCTCTGCTCCGATTTGTCGGGCAAAGTCGCGTAGGTAATCGTGCTCAGCAAACAGGTGCATGTAGGTTTCCCGTACCAGAGTGGACAGAACTGACATGTCTGTAGCCCTGCACAGCACAGAGTCATGGATCAATGCAATCGGTGCATCGAACCGCAAGGTGGACAAGTGAAGTAAGGACGCATCCAACGAGTGGATCAGGTTGGGACTGGTGGCATTCCTGTGGTGGTTGAGATCGACCTGATCGGTATCACCTTTGGCTACCGACAGCTTGCATTCACCCAACAGTTGCAGCTCAATGCGGACAACGTCCTTTTTCATCAGCTTTTGCTTGACGACAAAGCCTGATGGTGTGGTCCATTGAAGTTGATCAGCGCCGCGATTGATCGCGTTGCTCACCTCTTCTTCAATCCAGCGCATCACGCGCATCGGACCTGGCACAATCCGCTCCATGGCGGAACGCACCGCTTTCACCACCTCACTGAGCTCCTCTTTCTCCAACTCAATGCCATCCTCTGCAAACGCTTCACGGATGTAGCCGCGGTTGCTGTAAGGCTTGGCGTTGTAGGGAACGGTCATCACCACACGTTTCGTCTTTTTCCGATCCATGTGCTCTTGCAGCCGCTTTGGGCAGTGAGGCTTAGCTGCCTCTGCCACCACCTTGTAGGCATCGGCTGGTTTATCACCAGGCAACACATTGACAAGGCGGGCTGTGGATTGATCCCTGGCTAGACCAGCGAGGATCTGTAAGCCAGAGCAGGTGGCATCGGTGGCCACCATCAGTCCTGTGAACTGCCGATCCGCTGCAATCACGCAGTGATAGAACTCCTCACAGGCGGCCAGGAATTGCCAAGGTTCATCAGCCACCTCCCACTCAGGCAGCGACCCAATCGGATCGGTGGCGACTTTTGTGATGATTGTGAAGTTGTTCGCTGTCCATTCCAGCCGTTCAGCCATGGTCGCCTTGTCCAACCCGTAGGTTGTGGCGACCTGAAAGGCCAACCATTCCTCCGCTTCCGGAGTCATGTACGACTCCTCAGCAAACCTCAAAAGACTCTTACCGAAGTCCGTGTCTTGTGGGGTGAGGAAGCCAGGGATTGGATAGGCTCTTCCCCTGTAGTCAAAGCTCCAAGGAATAAAGAACCGCTCCACACCCTTGAAGCGACTGACCGCTTCCATGGTCATGCGTGTGCGACAAGAGCGTTTGAACTCTTGTGCATTGAGGTTCATCGCCTCTGCTGCACGTCTTCGATAATCCTTCCGGCTATCGTAGTTCTCAGCAATATCCACGGGCTTGGCTGGTAGCTCGTGGTGGACGATGGGACGGAACTTGCCCACAGGCCTTTGCAACTCTTCTAACTCTTCCGCCACAGCCACAATGAAGGGGTTGAGACGGAAGGCAACCTTCTGAATCTTGTTCAGAAAAGCCAGGGGCACCTCCCCCTGTATACATGTCGGATCGCCACGACGCACTAAATCATGGCCGCGCATTACCTCATTGAGGATGTAGCCGCCTGGGCGTTCATTCGTCCAATCGTTGGGCTCGATCAGCATCGGCCAGGTCAATGGCGCAAACAGCTCCGACTCGCTGATGATCTGATCTTTGATCTTGAGGAATTCAGGGGTGGGTGCGATGTAATTCACCCGCCGCTTGCCCTCTTGACGGATCGTGCGCGCTAACCAGCCGCTGCTTTGGATGATGCAATCCAGCAGCCAGCCGCCCAACTTGACCCGATTGACCCGGCCCCATTGGCTCCAGCTTTCCACCTCATAGCGGTTCATCAGGGTTTTGATCACCACCAATTTCTGGTGGGTGCCAATCGAGCGATGCCAGTAGTTCTGTTTCAGTGTGTTAAGAAGTCCTGGAGCGCACCGCTCGTAGTGACGCATCTGACACTCCGCCTCGATGGCTGAGCCAATCGCATCACACACTTCGGTGACCTGATCGCTGCCCTTTTTGGTGCTGAACACCTTGTCGAAGGTGATCTTCAAGGCGATGGCACCGGCCGCTAAGGGTTCAATCTCCGCCAGGTACTGCCGGATTTCCTTGAAGTGGGCCCCGGTTTTGCCCTCATGAATCCGGTTGGCCGTGTCTTCGATCTGGGCTACGAGCACCGGCAGAAGGGACTCGATTGAGGCCACGCCGTACACCGTTGCACTGGCGTAGCTCTGCTCCTCGAGTTTGCGGGTGTTCTCCCGCAGGCGTTTCAGACCGAGGCGGATCTGATCGCGCTCCAATTGGATCTGCTCATCGATCTGAGCGGGTGTGGCCATACGCAATGAGTGTGAAGAATTGTTGAGACTCGGTGACTCGACTGAACTTCTAAGCTGTCCACTCAGGGATACCGAGTCAGGGCAGTAAAAAAGCGGGTGTTACCCCGCTTGTGTCCACTAGAGCTATAGGTCTAGGTCGCTGATTTTGAGTCGAGTGCGTCAACCAATTCCGCCACGCTCCCAATGGATTCCAGCGATTCTCACGGGTGAGAACCGACCAGAAATTCCTGGTTGGGGCCAAATTAGCACCCCTCTCGACCGGACCTAGATGGCATTCGCGCAGTTGACAACAGCAGCATACGTGTTGTGGACGTAGCGCTCGGTGGTCTTCACATTTGAATGTCCCATCGTTTGCTTGACGTGCATCACGGGCGTACCCGCTGCAACCTGCCACGTGCCGTAGCTGTGCCGCAGTGCATGGAAGACGTGTCCACGGGTGACCGTCTGGTCCTCGTACATCACGAATTCCCGCACGCGGTTGAACTCCCGTTGAATCCTCTGGCGACTGTGCCAATAGTCACCAAAGACATACGCATTGGAGGCGCGTCCATCCAACAGCCGATGGGCCATGGGAATCAGACGCTCGTTCAACCCCACCTGGCGGTAGTTGCTGGTCTTGGTCCGTGATTCAGGGGTACCACCGACATGAATGAACGGTTGGTCCATCCTGAAATCAAAGTCCCAAACACGCAGCTTCCTCAGCTCGCCTTGCCGCAACCCTGTGTAGGCAGCAAACAAGACAAGATCAGCCAGTTCATCACGTCCGTGGTTCTTTGCAATCGAGCACAAGTGATCGACTTGTTGTTGCGTAAACCACTCTGTTCGACCCTCTGGTGTCTGATAACGCCTGATAACAGGCATATCATTGATCAGATGGTGATCGAGTAGACACTTGAATGTCGTGCTGATTGTTGACAGAAACTTGTTCGCACTGTTTTCTGTCCACTCACGTTCATCCTTGATGTCCTCTGTGATGTCACGGATCAGCTTGGAATCCATGGCCTTGAGGGGGATGGTTTCCCCGTCCATGTGCTCCTTCAGTTGTTTGTGGTGACGCCGTGCATTTGTCCCTTGACTCTTGGCCTCTCGATTCAGAGACCAGTTGGGATGATTCTCACAGGCAAACTCAAACGCCTGATCAAAGTTCGTGATCTTGGCCTTCTGAGGTTTCCGGTCGAGATAGCTCTGGAGTTTCGATGCCATACAAATCCTCTTTGATTTGATCAATGAGTCTTTGGCCACGTTTGGTTAAACGTAGCTGTAGTCTTCTTCTGTTCGTAGGGTCCTGCTCCTTGATGATGAGGTTAAAGCCAGGCTCCCCTAATCGATTCTCTTTAGACAACCTATCAGTGTTTCTACTGCTACTCGATGTTTCAAACTTGAGATCTTCCTCAAGTGCGGTCTTGTGGCAGTATTCATGGGAAGCGATATACAAGAACGTTGCAATCAGCTGCCCAGGCACTTCCCGATCATAGGTTAGTAGACGTTGGATTGCTTTTAACAATCGCGCCACATCCGGATCGGTTAGCTGTCTTCTGAGGGGGTCCATTGAGGAAGCTCGGACGATCTAATTCTAGACGCAACCTACCTAAGTGGACAGTCCATGCAGTGTCAGTGCACCACATGTCGTTAAAGGATGAGGCATCGAGCCCCACATATAGTGCACCGAAACTGATTAGCGTCACTGATGGGCCTCCACGAGGTCTTGCTTGCCTCCAAAACCTAGTACATCCGTATCATCCATTAGCTGCTCATGGGCCAGTTGTAGCACCTCATCTTTATGCGGATGCTGCATAACCTGATCCATCAGTTGAACTAGTCGCCGTTGAAACGTGGTTTCACTCATCTTGAGTTGGTGGAAATAGGTGATGAATAGAGTCGTGATCTGCCACGGTGAATTCGATATCCGTGCGTGTGATCAATTCTTTAACCTTGGCTTCTGCTGCATGTCGCTTTTGATAGACATACTCAGTCACCTTTTTGGTCTTTAGATCTGTTGCTCTGATGATGCAACATACGCTGCTCGGTAACTCCCATCCCCCCACTTTCCAAGACATAACCTCTTCATACGTGTGAGGAATGAAGTCGCTTTCATCAGCATCTTTGTATTCTTGCCAGTTGTTTGGAAAATAATTCTTCTTACCACTCATCAGACTTAAATACTTGGATAGTTTGTGTAGATAACTGAGCACCGGACAATTCATAACATGCCAAAAGGGCGCGTTCTTGATTGGCGGCCATGACGTGGAACACCTGGCCGCTGGCTGCTACACAATTGAATTGTTGTAACTTACCTATATAATCTGATGAGAGGAAAATACTATCACTTCTCACTTTGATCAAAGGTAAACAGTGAATCAATCTCTAGCCATATGCAACTCTCAATATCCCCCTGCAATAAGATGTTTTCTGCATCATGCCGGCGTAAGCCAGCACTGACGCCACGCTCAATGCATTCAGCCAAGATTGCGTAGATGTTGGGTTTCATGGCCCTGTTGGTTGATGATTGTGAAAACTGTGATGCACAAAAAAACACGGGTGTTATCCCGTGTCAATAACTATCACTGACGATACATGCAATAAGCATCATCAATGAGTGATAGCTTGGCTTCATCAATGCAGCCAACATATGACAGGTGTCTAGACATAGCAGCGGTGGCTGACAAGCAGCCAACAGTCGCTAAAGAATACACACCACAAGCAGCAGCAAAGATGCCAACATTCTTGAAGAGTTTGCGTGTGTCCATGATTACTATCGGGTGAGAAAGTAAAAACCGATTGCTAATGCAATCAACGGTGGAACTGGTAGTAGGTGGATCATGTGATCGGTTGAGGGTGTGTGAGTCCCTCAGAAAGCCCGCCTATCCTGTAGTGGACAGGTAGGGCATAGTGAGAGAGTCAAATGCGTCCCATGGCTAGGTCATCCATAAATTCAGCCAGTGTGTCAGCTGGTAGGAAGGAAGCCAGGCGATCTAGTAATCCTTGAGCATCGAATCCACCTTCAAAAGTCAACCCCGAGAAGTCCTCTCGGATGTCAGCAGAAGGAAGGTTGTTGTCAGGATCGTATGGCTGATCAGCTGTGAACATGGTGTGTTGTTCAGATGGAGCAGTGCGAACACTGCAGAAAGCCTTCCTGCCGTAGTGGACAGAAGGCAGAGTGCAATGATCAAACAATGCGTGTTGCTCCGCTTACTGCTTGTGCTCCGTGTGCGTTAGCACGCACTTCGCGGTCAGAGACCCATGCCGCTAGTCGTCACCACTGGTTGATCCAGTAACGGAGCTGTCTTTAGTTGTCTAGATGCTGCGCACTGCAGCGGTCTGCTGTGCTGAGGTGATGGTATCCGTTAGTGGATAGGTTGTCAATGGGTGTGTGGCAATCTGTTGGATGTCACACGGTCAGGCGGTGGATCTGCCCAGCATTCGCGCTGGTTCGCTTCGCCTATGCAGCAGTATGCTGCCTAAGTGGACAGGTTGCCAGTAGGTGCAATGGTATGTAATGATCAGCGTTTCTTATTGGTAGTGCCTCCATTGATAAGGAGGGCCAGACAGATGTTTTGAGATGATATACGTGTGTTATTGCGAGCAATTCTCAATAAGCCGTGGCTCCGCCTGCATTGTGTATCAGGAAGGCACATTAAATGGGGAAATGATACTCGACTATTGATCGGGTAGGGTCCAAACTGCGCACCAGGGGGGTACCCCATGGGGGGCTGCGGCCTTGTTCACGCGTTATATAAGGCTTGAGAAATTTTTGTCAAAAATTAAAGGCAGTACAATGAGGTGGGCCAGCGTAGCTGTAACTACCTGACCCGTGACCAACTCAAACAGAGCTTGAGCTGATGAACCATTTTGATTTCAACCAGTCAAAACGACTGGAATCCTTCCGAATCTCTTCCAGGAAACCAGTCCGACTGACAGCCACAGTCAATTGGGCCACCCATCAGGCACTGATTGAACGAAGTAACAAAGAAGGACGCAGTGTTAGCAACTTAATGGCCTACATCTTAGAGACCCATCTGTAAGCCTCTGTAAGCCCCTTATTTCTCATCGTACACCTCAACATACCAAGGAGCCGTTAGACGCATCTCAGGAAGGCTTGTAGATGTCTCTGAGTGCGAGTTAGCACTCGCTGACGGCTTCTCTGTATAAATTGGCGTCACCATATCAGGCATTGGTATCTCATGAAGCGTTTCATACTCACGAATAGCTTCATCCACCTCAGCTTTAACCCGAGCATCAATAAGTTTGGTCTCTAGCCAAACCAAAAGACCCAGAAGCAGATGATCCAACCAAGGGATGCCTCTCTTCCAGGTCTTATACAGCACTCTGAACTCAGCTAACCTCAGTCTTTGTCCCACATTGCTTTGCATACATTAGGAAGGAATTGATAGAGCAGATCTTGTACTTGTTCTGCAATGACTGCATGTTCTTTTTGAGTACCATGGCTTGTCCTTAGATCGCAGTAATGCAACCAAGACCGGATCGTACCGTTCATGTACAACTTAGTTGGAGCTGCCATTGGCAACACTTCCCTTGCACACTCCTTAGCTACACCAGCTGCTACCAATTCTTTGTAAAGACCATAGCAATCTGAATAAAGACTACCAATCCTGAATTGGAAGTTCTTCTTTACCACCTCATTAAGATCATCAATACTGTTCTGCCTATTCTTTGTGTCTTGCCTGCGTAGCTCTGGGATACCAGCATGTTTCTCTACCGTGGCATACCGTTGGGAGAACTCTTGAAAGCTAAAGGATCTGTGTCTGAGGATCTGTGCTGCAATACTCCTTGTTGTTTCAATAGAGACACACATGTTCACCATTTCAAATGGAGACCAGTGTTGATGATCAATGAGGTATTTAATCAACCTAGCACTTGTCTGAGTGTTGGATTGATTAGCAGGATTAGAGACACGTGCCATGTAGCTGATTAAGTCTTCAGCATCAGGAGTGATATGGATCAGTTGTACTTGGTGGGTAGTACTCATAAGTTAAAGCAGGTGCAGATACTATTATTGATACATGATGATGCCGTGCTCTCAGTGCACGAATCCATCATGACTCAATAAGCCTTCTTAAGTTGTGGGTTAGGGGGTGGTTTAGGATTGGTCTTTGTGATTCATACGGGCAATGCGCCTCGAGCATTGCAAGATAAAGGGGAAGATAAGGAAGCTTGTCTTACTTGTCTTCCCCCTTTTTACAGGAGTCCGGTCCACCCTTCCATCCCCCTGTATACATGTCGGACCGTCAAACTCATTCCAGCAGAAGGGACTTCAAAGATTCTCTCTTTGTGTCTTATTTGAGACTCAGACCCAAGTTGGAACCGCTTTTTTGCCAGCTAACTGCCTTGCTTGTCTGCGTTGATCGAGGCTCATTCCAAAGGCCATGTGATTGACAGCGGACTGAGGATCATCCAACCAAGCCTCTTCTAGGTCTTGCCAGTCTTCCTTACGACGTGTCTTTATGGCCTCATAGGCACTGATGGACATGGCATCAGTGAAGTACTTAACGCCTTGTGCCAGGGAGTCCAGACGGTCATCATGTCGCACGGCACCCTTCTCCCGGCACATCCGACTCATCTGATAGAAGAGCATGTAGAGGAGGCGTTCTTCTGGTGCTGCGTCTTTATTGGAGTTGTAATCCCATTCCACCACTGACTTATCAAAGACAAGCCGGTGTTGGTTCATGACTGGTTCAAGGGTATCAATGATGCGATCTTCCTTGCGGACATTGGCCCGCACCTCTTCAATGTCTATGGCTTGCTTGGTTTGTTGCAGGTGTTTTTTGAAGAGCTCTGCGACGAGTCCATCACCGAAGTTTGTTTCGACCACAAGTTTGGTAACGTTATAGCGCTTACACCCACGAAGGATGTCAAGAAGTGTACTGTCGCTATAACCGTCGCGATACGCTCGTACTTCGTGAACGTAGAGAAAGCCATTCTTTTGAGAGATATAGGTAGCTGCTGTTTCATCTGAACCACGACCGGATGGGTCAACAGAGCAGATGGTTTCTGTGTATGGTCCCCAGTCGCCTTGGAGCTGCATCGGGGAGTAGAAGTAATCACCAGGCAGACCAACGGTTGGCAGGTCTTTCAGGACATTACGTGGGTCACTACACCAGACGACAGCATCGGGTGCTTGGTTTGGATTGACGGATGTGACAATCAGATCAGAGAACTTAAGTGGAAATTTTTCAGCATCACTGAGTGTTGTATCCAATTGGAATTGCAGCATGAAGTTGCTGCGTCCCATTGCGGCTTCTCGTTCCAGAAGGTCTTCTGTACTAAAGCGATCACTATCTGTTGGGGACCATTCTTCTGCTCCCATCTCAATGTCTTCCACGATCTGTGGAGCAAGGAGACCTTCATATTGAGAGAGCTTGTCTTTCCGTGGGTAACGAGCTGGCCAAACAAACGGTCGATAGTTGCGCTCTGCTAATCGACGGTATATGGTGAAGGTGGTTTGGGGTGTACCTAGGTACATGATCCGTGAGTCCTTCTTCGGTGTGAGGATGGACTCCGCTTCTGTACAGAGTTGCAGGAGTTTTTCCCGCATCATTTCAGTCAGACTATTGGATGGTACTTCTACGTCATCCAGAATCATGAGATCAGCACGACTACCAGTCAACTGACCTGTTATCCCAACTGATTTCACGGATGGTGCTTGGTGAGGAGCACAGTTGATATCAAAGCTAATACGAGACCAGCGAGCGGTGTCTGATTTAGGCTGCATGTGTTGCAACCATGGTGTCTCAACAATTAGTTTCTGACAGAAGATGCTGAAGTTATCAGCACGTTCCTTGCTAGCGCTAATGACCATTACCTTCTTGTCATTATCTTTGAACAGTGTCCACAGCACAAAGGCAGCAGTGATCCACGACTTCCCGACTCCACGAAATGCTTGCACCATCAGTCTTTTGGGCCCATACTGCAGGTAATCAGCAATTGAGTATTGAGCGCGTGTTGGAGATGGCAGATCCAGCTGTGACCAGACAGCCTGAAGAAAGTACTTAAAGTCTCCCCTCAATAAAGTCAGCGAGTCTTGTTGCGATTCTAAGGAGTTCTTCTGGTGTTGCATTAGATTTTATCGTATTTGCTTTGTAGGAGATAACCCAGACATTTCCTTTCACGTATCCCTGTGTTGAATCAATACGATCTAGAGTTGGGGAATTTGGGCATACATTGCCACTACCGGGAAATAGTTCAATTCCCAATAAAGGACATTTAGCAGGAATCTGAATATCTTCTATTGTTATGTTGTGCTCGAACCCTTTTTTCTTGGCTCGGCTCTTGCTGCGATCTAGCATGTAGGCTTCAAGGGTATTACCTTTACCGTGTGTAATCAGATTGGCTCCACGAAGGCATCCGCATGACTTCTGACCAGATTTAACTGCGTCATCACGGATTTCTTTGATGTTGCCACAATGGCATTGATAAATTGAATATCGGTCCCTAGAAGCCTCTCTGAGGCGTTCTAACATTGATTGATCTGTATATACTAAAAAGCCCCCACAGGCGTGCTGCAGGGGCTCCTAGATAGCTCTGAGAGTGTTTATTGAATATGTTGAAGAATGAGACGTTCTCTTGGTGTAATGCCAAAAGTTTTTCTCATCCATTGAAGCCAGTTATTACTACCTTTGTCCTGATTACACTTCCAGCAACTTGGTACGAGATTTGAGGTAAGATCTTCTCCTCCAAAGCACTTAGGTTTGACATGATCGAGTGTAAGTTCGTGTAATTCATAGGTTTCTCCGCAATAGACACATTGACAATCAAAGTGTTCCTTAATAGCACGCCTCCAAAGGCGCTTTGCTTCAGGGCTTGTCATGGTTATAAGGTTGTGGAGATAGTGATCAGGACTAGGCAGTAACGGTGTCATGATGCGTACTTCTTACCAGTACGTGGCCTACGCCGATTTGTGGATGGATTCTCTTTCTTTCCAGTCTTTGGCCCTGTATGAGACGCATCCATG
Organism: Pirellulaceae bacterium; assembly: GCA_044371785.1. Taxonomy (GTDB): domain Bacteria; phylum Planctomycetota; class Planctomycetia; order Pirellulales; family Pirellulaceae; genus JAFLCP01. Next base: position 24,564 of record JBILTA010000817.1, read on the forward strand.
CCGTCTCCATTACCGTATGTACCGAGTTGGCGGTTCAATTTGTTCGCATTAGTGCGAATCTTTAGACCTTCAGTCGTCTTGTTATACTTTGCTTGTTGTTCTAGACGCTTTTTACGAGCTTCGGGGTTCTGTTTGTAGTAATTAGAAGTCTTTCCTGCCATAAAGCCTCGTATGAACAAGTTCTGGATCTACTTTTGGGAGTATTGTGGCTAGTTTTTCCAATGGACTACCTTCCATTGCCACACCACTGATGTCATTTTTGGCTAACCAGTCACATGCTGCCTTCAAATCAGCTGTACTTGCTTCACCAGATTTAATTCTGTTGAGGAGTTCTCGAGTTACCATGTTATGTAACTCGTTAAACATGTCCTCTGTGGCCTTCTTGCTAGCCATTTCTCAATACAATCTGATCTAATTTGTTTTCGATGCGGATCATGTGATCTTCCATCTTCTGAAGAGCGGTAGACAGCTCTTGCTTTTGCACATAATGCTCGGCAACACGAAGCTCTACCTTGTCAATTCGAGAATCGACTTCGACAATCTTGTTATTAAGTCGTGTAGTAAGGGCTACCATTGCTGTAACTACAGCGATGCCAGCAGATACGGCGGCTTCAATCATGTTCCCGTAAGAGTCGGATTAGCTTTTCTGCATACAATGGATCTGTAGCATATTGTTCAACGACAAGAAGTCGTGCACATTCTTCAGCAGAGGTTGCTCTGTTGACCCCTTTGAAGCGTTTGTAGTCTCGATACCAGCGATCTACAAGGTAAGAGATACAAGTCTGGAGATCTGGGAAGTCAATAAAGCCTGCTTTAATTGTGATCCACTTGCCATTGATGAATTCTTTAGTCTCTCGTTCTGAACCAGAACCCTTGAGACCAAATGCGTTCCAGGTTCCAGAAAAATGCTTGCCAAAACCACTCTCAAGTGCCCATTGTGCAGCCACAACTTCAGCGAATTTAGCTCCAGCTTCCTTTGCACATGCCTTCACACCCTGCCAGGTGTTTTCAACAGTGGTTACAGGACGTGTTTGTTGTGTTGGACGGAAGGTCATGAACCAGCCAGTCCCTGAGCCTTCTACTTCCCAGCGCTTTAGCCAGTTCTTCCATGTGTATTTAACACTCTTACCGCCGGAGCCAACCTTGATGTAGCCACCGTTGACGTTATCCATCTCACCGTATGGATCATGGAAGATTCCACGCTCTCCATCATCACCAATCAGCAGCATCCAGTGGCCACCACCAACTGGATTGGAGACATGGCCTTTATGTAAGATCCCAACAGCAACTGGGAAGCCAGCTTTTAGTTCATTAAGTAAGGTTTGCTTCGTACCTTTCTGGTAAAAGCAAGCTAAAACACCGTACTGCTGACAAGCTTTGATTTGGCTGGTGGATTGAGTTGTATCACCGTATTTGAGAACTGTTCTCAAGTAATCATCATCTGCATTACTACCCTTCAATGCATCAGGACGGAGATACTTGATGGCCATAGCACATGTCGAGCTAAAGCACATTCGATCTCCGTGACCTGTTGCACTGTCAGTTTGTGGATAGTACTGCTTAACGTCTAGCAGTACCATGATGTTTACTTCAGAGTGTCTTTGATCCGTTGGATCTGATCGTCTTCCTTACGCAGAGGCTTTAGAGCATTCACTCCGCTAAGGATAAGTTGTACGACGCCGTTATCCTTCAGTTTGGAAGCACCGATGACCTCGGAGCCAAGGAACAGCGCAAGGAAAGCAAGTGCCTCATAGGACACTTTGATGCCAAGAAAAGTGATCATTGTTCTTCAGGGTTAGTAATTTCAGGAACAGCTTCTTCCCATGCATTAAATTCAGGACCAGTCACATAGGCAGCAAGCTCATCAGTGGAAGCGGTAGCGGCCAGCAAGGCTTCTTTTTCGTTGCTTAGGGTGCGTATATAGGAACGCTTATCAAGCACGCTCTGAGGGGCAGCTAGACCTGTTTCAGAAGCACGTGTGATGTACCAGTCGGTTTGCGAAAGAAGAGCGCCAGCAGTTGCTTTGACTTGGGCAGTCCATTGTTCGACAAGCTGGGCGTGATCCTTTGGATTACCTACACCCCAGTAGAATCTTTGGTCATACCAAGGCTCATCTTCAACCTCAGTAATTCCAATTGCAGCACGCTCTTCAGGACTGGATAGACGTAACCAATTAGCTGGATACTGCGTACCATCTTCAGTTGTAAATGCCCGGTCAGGTGACAAGGGCTGATTGTTAAGTATAAACATGATTAGTCTTGTTCACTACTAGCGAGCGCGAGCGTATTGGAAGGGCGATTCGGCAAAAGCAGCGTATACAATCTGATTGGTGCTTCCGTTCCAGTTGCTTAAACTGTCTCTAATCTTGAAGCCATTGGAAACAATATCCAAGACACTGGATGAAGATTCTGCGCTAGATGTATTGGGCTGTAGGTACTTGTCAGCCACGTTGTATTCGTTTCTGGCAGTGTCAAAGAGTTGCCAGTTATTTGTGCCAACAGTGTTCTTGACAAGAATCCACCTTGGGCGGAATCCGCAGAACACAAACGGCCCATCCGCGCTGCCGTTGCCGGTGTAGCTGCCAAAGGCGCTGTAGCCTGCTACCGGGGCAAAGCAGTAGGCCAACTGCAAACCCCCGTTATTATTCACGCCAACATCAGTTCCAACACTAAAGACAGTTGATGTTGGAACCGTGCTATTCCACGCGGCCGCCAGCGTCGCTTTTGCACCAGTTGTATTAAGCAAAAGATACTCTGTACCCAAAAGCGCCGTATGCCAAACCCCCCAATTTCCAACAGTATTTGATCTTGATTTGCAGATCACAAGGCTAGGAGCAACACCCAGGCCGTGTCCCACAGTGGCATTGGCACCTGTGCCCGTATAAGTAACAATCGAAAATCCTGCACTTGCATTGGCCCTGACGTTACTCGTGATGGAGCCTGCGGTATTGGTGACGGTGCTGCTGCCTGCGTCCCAGGTCCAAGCAACATAAGTTGTGCTGCTAGCATTAAAATCAACGCCGTTAGTAAAACCGTCGGAGTTAAATGAGGTTACAGCAGCATAAGTCGTTTCAGCATCAGTTGTATTTGATGTCAATCCTTTACCAGTACCTCTGACAGCATCAAAAAGTCCGTGAATAAAGGCGCCGCTTCTTGCCTTTAGCCAAACAAAATCTGGCGAGAACCCTAACCCTGAGATTGTTTGCGTGCTCCCATTGCCCGTGTAGAGCTTCACATCAAAGACGCTACTAGGCTTCGTGACTACTGGGGCGGGCAGGTTGGCCGTGCACAGCGCCTTGAAGCCACTGGGGGCGGTATAGGCAAAACTACGAGCGCCTGTGTTTAGTGTTCCGGCCCAAGTGCCGTATCCTTGAGCAAACAAATAATAAGTTACTCCCGTAGTAAATGTAGTTGTGGCATTTGTGCCAGACGCAGGATTGCCGGAAAGCTCCCACGTTCCGTTTCGAGAAAACCATAACTTTCCAGCATCAAAATCTACGGCAACGCCAATCACATCTCCATTTGTCAAGGTGCTCAATCCACTTACCAGGACAACACTATTACCTGCAACAACTGACCCGGATCTAACACGGCTGTTTGAAGTCTCAGCAAAGCCATAATTTGACGGATTGGCACTTCTAATTTGAGTTACGTCTATAATGCCTGTCCCGTTTGTTGAGCCATTGGTCGTGTTGGTGTATTCAAAATACCATTTACCAGTCGACAAAGCAAAAGTGCTTAATGCTCCAAAATAAGCACTGCCAGATGAAGCGGCAATGTCAAGGTTGCCGTTAGCAAGTGTGGCAATAGTTTGACTTGATACTGCTATTGGATTAAACGTCGCATAATTCCCCCTTACCTCACCGCCCACGCCGGTGTCAGGCTGTACGCCATTAGTGGGAACGTCTACGAGCGAATCATTGCCAGCACCAGCCGTCACGCTCAGGTTGAAAGGTGTCCAGTTGTTGCCGTTGCCACTCGTATCCTTTCCAAGAGTGGTTGCAGTGTTGCTGCTGTTGTCCGCAAAATCAAGCTTGAAACCGTTGGTGCCGTAGGTGCCGCTGTAGCGCTTGGGTTGCCAGATGCCGTTGGTGTCAAACTCACCGAAGCTAGAAGGTGTTAATGCTTGGCCGTCAATGAAGTGAATGTCGGCTAGGTAGCTGTCCAAGTAAACCTGTGACGAACCAAGGTCGCGCCCAATCCTGTGCCCATTGACGGTGTTGATCTCTGTTTCGGTGTTTTGTGGAACGTAGTTTGCTACGTCCAGAGTCGTTATTTGATTTCCGTTTACATACAGCTTGTATCTATTCGAGGCCGTTGCCTGCGTAGTGTCTACCGAAATGACAATGTGATACCACGCAGAAGAATCTCTAAATACCTGCGTGGTAGTAAGACAAGCTATTCCTGAAATGACAAAAAGTAGCTTGTCCGAAGCGTTAAAGAAGAGCCAGGTTGTTGTCGTGCCTGTGTTTCCCGTTGAGCACAGAAACAGAAACTGCTCGGTCTGTCTTATCGCACTCCGCTTCACCCATCCCGCCCAGGTCCACGTCTTGCGGTTACCAGCCGATGCAGGTGTCCTTGATAAATAGGCCGAGTCTGCTGAGTTGAACCTCAGCGACCGCGAGATCTGATATCCTGCACTACCTTCCTGCCCCAACAGTAACGGGTTGTTAATCACACTCATTTCACGTCACCAATAAAGCGGACAGCAATTCGAGTTGCTGACTCACAGTGGTAGGCCAGCAAATCCACAGCATTTGCTGTTGTTGTGAGCGTCGGAGCAGTGCCTCCTGGGAACTTGAAGACACTGTTGTAGGCAAGCGTTCTAGAGCCGGTGGCGTCTTGCACAACCCGTATTACACCACTCTGTCCTGCTACAACATTGGTAGGAGCACCAAGGGTGCGGTTGCCACCAAGTGTGACTTGGAACTGGTTACCAAGGCTCAGGTCCGTGGCAATCGTTGCTGCATCGGTGAGGGTAACGTAAGCACCACGTTGTGCAGCAGTGAATGTCTGAGCCGATCCAAGTGCTGCATATCCGCTGATTGAAGCACCTGCTGGGATCGTGACTGTACCTGTAAATGTTGGACTAGCAACAGGTGCGTAAGTAGAACTAGCAGCTGCAGTTGTCAGGTAGCTACTCATCCCTGACTGTGTTTGGTATGTGCTAGCAGCGTTAGCAGTTGTCAGGTACGACGACATACCTGTTTGTGTCTGATAGGTAGAAGCTGCCGTTGTAGTGTCCAGGTATCCTGTGATCGACGAACCTGCTGGGATTGTGACCGAATTTGCAAAGGTCGCATTTCCAGACGAATCAAATGTCAGTCTGGGCGTGCCTCCAGTTACCAGTGCAAGCTCATCAGCGCCTGTGTGAGCAATACCTGTATTTGTATCGCCATCAAAAGAGTAGACAGGTGCAGTTGTGGATGTACTATCGTCGGCTTTGAGTTGTCCCGTCATGCTTCCGCCTGAAAGCTTCAGATAGCGTGTTTCTGAATTATTGGGGAAGTAGTTCAGCCAGTTCCATGTAGATCCTGTAGTGGTGTACTGCATCCTCACGCTAAGACCACTATCACCAACAAATCCTGCTGGTCTGTTAAAAACTGGACTAAAGCTTTCAATTCCGGTTGAGTCTGCAACTTCAATTGCGTATTGATTGGCAGGGCTACTGGGAATCGCGGCTACATTTGCGACTATTACATACTGTACTGAGCTTGCTACCGCGTTAATTGCTGCAGTTGCATTTGTGTTCGCAGTGTTTGCAGTTGAAACTGCATTAGAGGCGTTTGTATTGGCTGTATTAGCTGTGGACAGCGCGGTATTCGCTGTAGACAGAGCTGTTGATGCATTGGTTGCTGCTGTATTGGCCGTCGATGTTGCAGTGTTTGCAGTGGTTACGGCATTATTGGCAGCTGTTGTTGCACTTGTTGCAGCACTTGAAGCGGCAGTTGCTGTTGATGCTGCACTGTTGGCTGTACTAAGTGCAGTTGCAGCATTTGTGGCAGCGGTGTTTGCTGTTGACAGAGCAGTACTGGCGTTAGTACTTGCAGTATTAGCGGTTGTCACTGCAGCACTGGCATTTGCAGCCGCTGTATTGGCTGTGCTCACAGCTGTATTTGCTGAGCTTACAGCTGCCGTGGAATTCGACAGTGCAGTGCTCGATGCTGCTGTAGCAGTTGCCGCATCATTCTTTGACTCCTGGCTTGCAAACAGAATCTGATCAAAGTTATCATTCAGATCCTGAGCCCTGATTGCAGCTCCAGGAACAAATGTAGCCTTTGCATTCTCGTCATCAGTGTCACGATAAATGCGAATGGCTACACCATTGGCTGGAGCTGTGTTGAACTGGACTGTTGTAGCATTGGCCAGGGTATATGCAGTTGTCACTACTCCACCAAGACTTACCTTGATGTCCGTAGTCTCAATATATGGGAAGCTAAAAGAATAGAGAACGGTTGACCCGTTCCCTGTGTATGTATTCTGAATAACAGCCATTGCTTACCTTCTTGATAGGTTAATACGACATTGTTTGTTCCATGTTCTTCAGGAACTTCTCAGCACCAGCAACATCTCCAACCTGTAGGAAGTTATCAATCGTCTGGTTCTTATAAACCTTCTGAGAGATTCCATCACGTGTGGAGACCTGGGCTTCAGCAATACGCATCGATGATCGAAGGGCGGAATCTAGGTAGAGCTGAAGATTATTCATTGTATTAAGGTCCGGATTCAAACCCTTATCCCTTGCAGCCTTAAACTGTCTTCGGAATTCTTTGGCATCCTCTGTCTTCATAATGCGCTGGATCTCTTGCTTGAAGATACCCATCTTGCCCATCATGCTTGTTACTTCAGCACGTTCCTCATTGCTGTACTCAACACCACGACCATTAGTCCGTAGTGTTGGACGTGCATCGTATTCAACGTCAATCAGGAATTGCTTCTCTGGAGAGATCTCACCACTTACCTTCCAAGGAAGATAGGTGTTCCAAACACGGGCAAAGAAGTTAACAGGTTCACCAACCTTGCCACCATCAATCCAGTCAGCAGCATCAGGTAGATTCTGCTTCAATACTGGGTTACGGTTAGCAACAAGGTCAAAGAAGTTGTTTTCTAGTTCTTTCTTAGCTGGTGAAATCAAACGTGCAAACTCAGCCATCAGGCTGGAGCCAGGCATCATCGCAGCTGGAACGAATGATGATGTCCAACGATTAATTGCACCAACATCACCACTTACAACATCATTAAGAGGTTCTAGCGCGGTCAGCATTGACTTATCCTTGATTGCTGAACTTAGTACAAATCCAGCAATCCTAAAACTCTCTGCGAGCTCCGCAGAACTCAAGGAATCAAAATTATCCATGATGGTCGCTGTTATTGCTACCCAATCACTTACACCAGGAATGCCGTCATAACTCACCCATTCTCCTCCAGGTGTACGGATTGAGCGCTTTGGCCAACCTGCTTCCCTACGGACACGCTGCTTCTCAGCATCGTATAGACCATCACCAGTCAGGTTTCCTGCCATATAAAGGCCAATCGCTGAGGTCACAGCAATTGTTCCAATAGCCCTACGACCTCTCAGGATTGCTTGTTCAGTCTTATAGACACTCTCAATGTTCTCCATTGTGGAGTCAATACCCCTGGAGGCAAGTAGACGCTCAACATCTGGACCACTTAATTCATTGAAATTCTTACTGAATGCCTCTGTTCTCCGAATAAACTCTCCTACCGGTGACTGACTTATGGCATATGTAGCCATATTAAGCGGTGTCTTTGTGAATAGAAAGAACGGTTTTAAGATCGGTGCTGCACGTAACAAAGCGGATATAGCATCATTTGCCTTGTTGTCTAGAGCCATCGAAATTTCACCTGATGCATATCTAACAGCAGAGTCAGTAATGTTGTCGTTCTCATCAAAGAACTCAGCGTAGACCTCTTTTGAAAGCCTTTCAGCAGCCTCTTTATCCAGCGGAAACTTACCACCCTGAGTTACCTTGTCCCATGCCCTACCGCGTGCTTCCCAGTTGGCAATCACTGCTTGTGTAAAGCCATCAAACGCTTGCATCCCGCGTGGACCAAAGCGAAGCCATGGGCTGTTTGCAAGGTCATTCTGAGCTTCAACAATGGACATCATTACCTGCGGACCATAATCGCCTTCTTGTGCTTTGGCATCAGCAAATGCACTTAGCAGCTCTATTTGCTTTTGATCAGCAACGCCAACGTCTTCTCGCAATGCCATAACATATGGATCTGATGCAGACCTACGGAAGACTTGGTTCATGTAACTAAGTCCTTTCGTTAAGGTATCCCACGCAGCAGCGTATTGGAACATACCTTTTCTCACAACCGACACATCACCACTGAACGTACCAGTCAAAACGGCTCCGGCCATTTGTGATACAGCACGCTCTGCAAGTAATACCATGTTAGATACACCAGCCTTTGTCGGTGTACCTATAGCTCCGAGTGTTGAATTATATAGGTTAGATAAGAATCCTCGTATTAATACTGCAGGTATCTCTGGCTCTCCATCAATGAACGCTTTAGAGAAGATACCTAGCGAGTTGCGAACATAGTTGTTCAGCTTGCTAATCGTATCAACCTTGCCATCAGTGAACTCATATGCCATTAGCAATGGAGCAAGCATCTCAGGACGCTGATCCTTGACTTCACGCAATGTATCGACGGTTTGCTTTGCTTCATTCTTGATGCGTTCCATTGCTTCAAGAGTTGCATTGCCTTCGCTCTGAATCGCTTCTTGAACGCGCTTGGCATACTTTGCATCTGCTTTATCAGCTCCCTTTGCAGTGAACCGATTAAACATATTCAGCATGTTCAAGGCACGACCACGTGAGTACGAAGTCATGCCCTTCTGTGCCATCAGGAATTCAACCCGATCAAGGATCTGCTCTTGTGCTCGTTCAATCGCAGCAGTGCCATCCATCAATCGAACACCTTGAGACATATCAGAGACTTGGCCAGCAAAGGATGTCCCGATGTATGCCTGAGCACGCATCACATCCATGTTGGCAAAGTCATCCATATACCGATTGATCGTATTGAAGACAGCCGCATATGCTTCACTCTTCAGTACAGGTACACCGGTATCGATGTCCACACCTTGGAACTGTTTAATGGACCGCTTCAGTTCAGGGGTATCCATCCCGTAGAACTTCATGGCTAGGTCTTCCCCAGCTGCTTTGATTTCTGCGGAACTTAGGTACTTCCCAGATGCTGTGCGATAACCGTATTCCCCAGCATCCTTGAGCTGCTCTGCAAGGCCACGAATAATCGCTTCCTGTCCATTGGGGATCTCAAGACCGAACTTCAGTGCCGACTCTGAAATGACACTACCAACACGACCGTAAACGGTATCAATGTTGTTGTTAATACGAGCCACATCAACTGCAGCACCTACAACACCAAGACTATCTACAGACCGAATGCCAGACTCCTCATAACCATAAAGATCACTAACACCAAACACTGGCTGATCCAGGTCTGTACTCTTTGAGAAGTTGTACTCACCAAGCTCATCCAAAGCGTCTGAGCGGCGTGCAGCTGACTCTGCAACGGCCTCTTCAATGTCATCGGTAGTCTCAGTACCTAAGTTCTTTGAGAACCAGTTAGCAGCCTTTTCAGACTCAGGAACCCATTGCGTTGTGCGAACTACTCCACGGATACCCTTGGCTACCTTTGCAATGCCCTCAACGACATCAACAAACAGGCCTAGGCCAACACCTTCAGTAACATTCTTCTGACGCTTTACATCAGGACTGTCACTATCAAGTGTCGCAATGTCATCAGAAATCCATCCAAACTGTGCAGGGAAGCTCTTCTTTAGCGTACCGCTCAGGTTGTCGTCAGTCTGGTTAAATTCAACGGTGTAATCAACACCAGCACCAACACCAGCGCCTAGCAGCTTTGGTGCCACGAACTTTACAAATGGATCATTGAGAAGCTTCAAACGGCTAGCGCTTGCTGCTCCAGATAATCCTGTTCCAGCACCCCGTGTGATGAACACTGTAGGCAGTACGACACTGCTGATTTCTCGGACACTCTGGGTAATATCATTCTCAAACTTAGGTCTCTTCTTCAGATTGACACCTGGAAGCAGATTGACTGCATCGACAAAGAAGTCGTTTACACCTTGTCCAGGTGCTGCGAGTGCATCGAATGTTCCTTTTACGAAGTCACCTGTCTTCTGCAGAAGGTTCCTGTTGTCTTGAACTGGTTGCCCTTGTCCCGTAGGTTGGGCTTGAACTTGTTGCGTAGATCCTTGACGTTGAACAGGAGCAGCTTGCTGCTGTGCCATGTTTTGACCAGCTTGCAAATCACGAGCAGATTGCTCAGCTTGCAAACGCAGTTGCTGCTCCTCCTCAGCCGTCAGATTTGGCGTACCAAATAGGATCCCTTGCGTGAGATCGTCTTCCATTTCTATGTTTTAATGTTAGCGTTGCATCTGTGATACGACGTAGCGACGCAGGTTATCAAATCCTGCGTAAGGAGTCATACTCTTACTGCCTCGTGGGGCAGGAGCTAAGAAATCAATGGATGCAATTGTCCCATCAACGGATCGGACATTTCCTGTTCCACCTTGTGTACCAATGATGTCACCAGCCTCAATCGCTTGACCTGGCTTCAGTTTAATGCCATCGGCTAGGTGGCCATAAAGAACATCAACCTTCTGACCTGTTTGGGGATCAGTCGATTCAATAACAACGTAGTTACCGTAGCCTGATTCCCGGCTCACATCTTTGACGACACCGCCAAGCACTGCAGGGAACCTCTTGCTTTCAAAGTAAAGGTCAACTCCCGGCTGGCCACTCGAAGTCTCAAAGACGACAGAGGATGGTTTCTCAAAGCTTGCACTACCAAACCGCCGCATCGTTGGACGCATTGTGGCTTGACTCCTCAATGCTGAGGTATCACCATACTTTGCACGTGCCTTTTCAAACCTTTCATACAGCTTGCTTGCTCGTTGGGATTGAACATCAGACTTAGGTCGGCCTGCTGCTTCCCAATTTGCATAACCAGTTTCACCCATATTCCAGGCAAATACAGCATCCTTCCAATTGCCGTACTTCTTGTACAGCTTTGAAAGGGCACCTGCACCTAGCGTCAGGTTTAGCTTTGGATCCCTCAGGGCTTGCTCACGGGCTTCAACAGAAGACCCCGGACCGTTGTAGACCTGACTTAACTGCATCAGACCAACACCAGTACTTGCCCCATCCCACTTGTATCCACCGCCAGAGAAGATGTTTGGATCCCATGCACCGTTCTCTGCTTCTGCCAAGGCAGCAACAGCAACGGGAGTTATCCCTGCCTTCTGAGCAGCTTCTACCACCATTGGACCATAACCTTTTGGTACAAGGTTCGGATCAAATGTCCGGGTAGACATCATTGCCCGAGCAGAGATCTCAGGCGTTTGATAAGCATCCAGCTTACGCTTGAGGATAGGGTTGACGGTTGTGCTGAATGTCACTGCAGCCTGTGGCAACTGAACTGGCGACATACCAGCTGCTAGACGCTGCCTGTTGATTACAGTAAGCGGGTCAACGCCCATCAATCTGCCAACGTAATCAGCCATTGGATCCATCTTGAATCCTGGACGGCTCATGGATGACTCAATCCGGCTCAACTCTTGTGCATTGAAAATTGTTCCAGGTGCATCAAGTGTTTTACTACCCAGTTTTGCAATACTGCTTTGTACTCGTTGTATGCGAGCACTTGCCGCAGAGCTCGGTTTCGTTGCTTGCGAAAACTGCTTATATGCACCGAAGTTCCCAGGCGTGTTATCAAAGAAACTATCGTTGCTTATCTGCGCCTGAAATTCTTGTTGAACAAGGCTAAATGCTGCACCTACAGCATTGGGATCTCCACCTGCCTTTAGCTGAGCATACTTTGTGAGGAACTTATTTTGCAACTGCTGTGTCATCAATGGTACAGTAAAGTTGTACGTACCATCTGCCTTGGCTTGAATCTGCTTTGGTGATTTAGCAAGATTTGCTAAGGCATCCATCTGAGGCTTGAAGTTCTCATTTGCCCTTCGATCCTCACCTATAGCTCTTGCAAGTGGCCGAAACTTTGCAGCAATCGATCCAGGTATGCCCATATTGTCCAACCGCTCTTCAGTCAGTAGGCTCGCGTCAGCTAGTTCCTGCAAGTCAGCCTCAATCTTCTGTCGATACACAGCATTTGTTGACTCATTCCGCCTCATATTCTCTAGGCGGTCACTCACGTAGCCAGGACGGACCTCTCGGATGAATTCATAGAGTCCATCAATATCAGCATCTGTGTACCCGCCAGGAAGCTCCTGCAGTGCTTGGATACCATAGTCTTCTCTTTCTTTGACCTGTGCAAGACCTTCTTGCTCTTTAAGATTCAGGTCTTGAAGCTTCCGTCTACGTGCTTCAACAAAGGCTCGTGATACTTCGATGACAGCCGGATCGTTCTTCCAGAAATCACCAAGTGTTGCCTCAGAACCATCAGCCAGAACCGTGTTCTGATTCAACAGGTCTTGGAAGACAGTCTGATACCTCTCAGCATCATCACCCGATGCGGCCGTCGCAAGGAAGTTGAGAAGGTTGGCTTTTGCAGCGCTTCGCTCAGATCCTGCTGGCTTTTCCCCAATGTATTGAGCAGCCCAAGCAGCTCCACCAGTTGCAATGCCTTGATCAAATGCTCGGTTTATGTTGTTTCTGACTTCAACCTCAACAGACTTACGTTCTTGTGCGTTGACCGACTGCCTCAGTTGGTTCTCATACGCTTGCATCTGAGGGAAGATGAATGCAGCTGCAACCTGAGGGCTGATATCAAGTGCACCTGATTCCCTCAAGTATTGAGATCGTTGCTGGCTGAGAATCACTTCAACAGCATCAAACTGGCCAGTCTGAACGGCCTCAGCCATACTGACTTCAGTTTCACCGACCTTGTACTTGGTTTCGTAGTTGTCGTTGGAGTAGCTCCCAAATCCACTACCGATCTCTTCAGCAAGACCACGATTTTCATTCCAGTACTTGGCATTGCTGTTCTTCATCAAGTACCGGATGTCCTTGATGCTCGCTCCATTATCAAGAAGACCTTTGACTGTCGTGTTCTCACTTAGAGCCTGATCATTCAGGTTACGGTCAAGCTTGTAGATCTCTTGCAAGCCTTTCAGGTCAAGACCTGTCGCGTAAATGGCCTGCTGTACACCAAGCTTGATGCCCTCTTCGCGTTTCTGGTTAAACGTAGCTACTGCCTTAAACGCAGTATCAGAGAACGTAGCAAGTGCTTGAAGAGTCTGGATTTCTTGACGACCTTGAACCTCTGCATCTCTGATTGTCTGCAGGTAATTCCTTTGAATCTGATCCTGGACTCGTTGTCGGTTGTCACGATCAAGATTAAAGATCAGCTCTCGATTTCCCTCTTCCAATCGCTGCACATTTGACATTGCCTGTGCATAACGATTCCTGTTTTGGAGATCGAAGTCTTGAGCACGTTGCAATGCTCGAAGCGTATTCTGGCCCTGCTGTAGGACCCTATTTGCTTGGTCTGGAGCCTGTGTCGGGTTAAACCTTTCTGGGCTCCCATAACTTCTAAATGCCATTACCCGAACTTCCCTGTCTTAGGATCATAAGAATTAGCAAACGCATTGAAGACACCAGGCAGTGCAGCACCAATACCAGCAACAACAGCATTCTGTCCACCAGTAACACCTTTCTTGGGTCTGATCGAGTTAAACAACTCCTTATCAAACGGCAGGGGATTCTGAAGAACAGGTCTGGGCAGAGTTAGAGGTGCAGGAATCGGAGGTGGCATCATCGGCTCCAGCAGAATGCTTGCAAGGGCATTCAGATCAGCCTGATACTTATCTAGTGCGGCACGGTTACGCAGAGACTTCGTTTGGTTTCTCAAACTCACACGTGATGCTGCAGTCTCCGCCTTGTTCAGGTAGAACCTATCGTTGAGACGTTCCAGCGTCAGGTTGGTTGCATCCTTAGTCAGACCATAATTCTGCTCAGCACTAAAGACCTGCTGGATGATTGCTGCCGTAGCAGCTCCTGCCTCAGCAATTGCAGCACGCGCTACTACATCTGAGTTCTTACCCATATTGCCTCGTGCTTGAGCTTCACCAGCGGCCTTGATGCCTTCTATATAAGTACGCTGTTTGTTGATCTGACCTTCTGCTCGCGCCTGCTGGAGGTTGACCTCAGCACCACGCATGTTGACTTCCTGCTCACGTTGATTGAACCTGAAGTCTTGTGTGTAGGTCTTCTCTTCAAAATCAAGTGCTACATTCTGTTCCTGTTCAAACCTTGCAGCGTCCTGGATTGCATAATCATAGGCTAGGTTATTGAAGGAAAGCTGTTGACCTGCAGTTTGTTTTGACTTATTGAATGCGCGTACCTGATTAGCAAAATCAAATGCCTGAATCTGCATCTGATAGCGATACGACTGTTGAGCCGTGGCTTCCTCGTATGCTAACTGCTGCTCAATGTTTCGCCGTTGAATGGCTACGCCTTCTGTAGCAAACTTAATCTGACGCTTTGTACTCTTCTTGTTGAATCTAAACTCATCAAGAGCTTGCTGGTACTGAATCTTTGCAAGCTTTTCTTGTGCTTTATTCTGTGCATTCTGCTGGGCACCACCAAAGATGCCACCAGCAATCGAACTGCCAATGCCCAGCGCCAACCCAATAGGAAATGGCATAATCAGGCCCTCCTATAAAACTGTTGTGTATAGTTACCTTCCCACGTCATATTATTCAATGCAAGCGGGAATGGCGACCTACTGTTGATTCGTAGATCATAGTTAGTATTCTTCTGATGAATTGGTACTGTCAATACTGTTCTATCAATTGTTGGAGAACTGTTTGCTGTGTAGTAGTTTCCATACTGAACACCAGAGTGAAGCTTCCATTCAGGTGCACCGTATCTCTTCGTGTAGAAGTCCACAAACCCACTGAATGCCACATCAAACTTGATACGTGCAATCGTAAGTGATGCAGTCCAATCAACATTATTCTGGGTTCGATAAAATAGCTTTGGCAGCTCTACATCAAAGTCGTATTCATAGCCTGCACACAGCTCCAGCTCCTTACCAGTCCAGTCACCTTCAATCAGCCAGTTACCACTTCCATCAATCTCAACCTTCAAGATAAAGTTCGGCGTTGTTCCTGTACTAACACCCGTTTCTACAAAGAGGTTGTCGTAATCAGTTGAAGGGCCTACTGCTACTTGTGGAATCGTAACAACTACAGGTGTTTCTCCTGTGATGTTGTTGTACGGCTTGGGAATGGTAGACTTATTCAGTGCACTGCTATACGTGATTGTACCTGCAGACTTCACTACAAAAGAGTGATCCAGCCTGATGTTCTCTAGTGTGATATCTGTAGGTTTTGAGAAGTCCTGAATCACATCGATTAGGACACCACGATACTGACCCTGAGCCCTTACGACAACCAGAACAAAGTTGTTAATGATGAACATGTTCTGGATTTCACCAGCAACCTTCCAGCTAAACCATGCTTGCATCGACGCTTCACCGTCTACTGCATAGTATTTGTATAGGTAGATTCTGTTTTCCTTCTTACTCAGAAGGGCCAGCAACGAGTCAGCAGTACTTACTCTTAGATATCGCACATCAGCCGGTAGGTAATCTGCTACTACTTTGCTGATGTCAGAAACTAATGCTGCCTGTACTGTGCCTCTTGGTTGCATTCCAAGCAGTCTTGAGTAGCTAGAAGCTGGCGATACAAACGCAACAAAGTCACCAACATCCTGTGCATTGATCTTTCGATCCGCTTCGTACTGACTGATTGTCCGCAGAATCACGTCATTGGGCGATATCACGCCGCTTTCTGAGAACAGTAGGTATTGCTCGTATTCACTAAACAATACAAGACCTTGTGCCTGTGGCACCGCACAGTACAAGTTGCTGACCTTTGAACTTGTCGTCTCTAGATCAATCGGGTCTGATGCAATGACTGTCTGAGAGCTGGTAAAAAAGAAGTTCTGGAAGTCCTTTGCCACACTCATCACAACTGAATCGTTGGTCATGAATGTCAGTCGATTACTGTAGACTAAGCCGTACTTAATCTGATCATCAACAAAGCTCGGCGTCGGATTGCCAAACTCATTGCCAGTAATCCGCGGCGACCACTTTTCCGTAGAAATTGTGAACTGGTTCGTGCCTGTGTTCACCAACTTAAACGGCATTGTATTAGCAACTAACGATGTGGCAGCTAGCTTTGCAGCGAACTTTCCACTTGTAGCAATTGGATTACCTTCATCATCTGTATTGATATCCCATCCCCTCGATTCTTCGTAGAAACCAGAACCTGCATTTACACTGCTCCCTGTCGTTGTACCCGTACCTACAAACTTTACAAAGTAAGACGACCGATCATCAATGGAATTTAGGATCTTAACCCGTCTACCTGGCTTCGTATAAGCAGCAAGGCGTGAAGTTGTGCTTACTTCATCCTGATAGACAGTCAAAGATACACCCTGTACACCACCAGCAACTTCAATGTTGAATGGTGTCTGACCATCTTTGATTTCTATCTCCAGGCTGTTGGAATACTTGGTGACAGTGAACGTAGCGCTCAGTGCTGCATCAATAGCCGCTTTCAGTCCAGCAAGAATCTCATCTGCATCAACAGGCTCATCCCTTGTCTCGGCCTCAGTAATTGATACTGTGGTGAATGAATACTTTGTGCCATTGATGTATATACTGTATTCCTGATCGTAATCAATACTCCCAATGACAACCGTAGCTCTTGTCTTCAGATAGTAATCTGTCTTAGCGTTCATCGTCACAGTCTTTGACTTGTTGATGATGTAGCTACGATCAAGATAATAGAATGTATGAAAGTTATGTAGTGTCGACACGCCAGCTGGTGTAGTCAAGTAGGAGACCACGTCTGGATTTGTTTTGCCCGTAACTGTTGCCTCAGTAAAGGTCAGCACTCCACCAGTGTTTACCGGTACTGTGTTCCAGATCCTTATGTTTCCATTCTTGGTGATTACACCTGCGTAGCGTTCATCATTGTCCCTGTCAATTGCAAACCAATAGCCATCCTTCAGTTCATCACTGGCATCATTTGCATAGCTGTAAAGATTACCAATAAACTTGGCTCCACTTCGCTTCAACAAACCATAGGTTGGATCAGGGTAGCCATTGACAATCTCATTGACTTGTCCGGGAAACTTCTTGGTATCAGCCTGTCGACTTACACCGCCTAAAAATGTCGGAACAAACTGTGTAATTGCTGCCATCAGTATCTATTCAATGTGTTATACGGTTGATAGCTTTGGTAGTAAGTGCCATCACGTGGATAGCCAAACATGCTGTAATCCCCTTGATTGCACTCATACTCCAGTGCAAATGCCCTTGTATAGGCTTCCTTCTGCTGAAGTGCCTGATACTGCAGAGCGTCGCTCACAAGCCTGCTAGAGACGACTACAGCGGCACGTGCGGTGATGTAATCCTGAACAGGAGACGGGATATCTTCCCATTCAAATAGCCAAACAACATCACAATAGACAGTATCGTTCCATTGATCTGAATGATGCCTTCTGTCGTACAGAACACCATTCCTCTTTACAGTGTCATATTGTCGATAAGCCACATAGCATGGATCATCCGACAAATCTAATTGCAATACATTATTGGGCCAGACAATCTTCTTATCATTGCCTGGCGTAAAGGGGTAGTTATACTCTTTGTTGAAGGTCCAGCCTTCTGCCTGAACTTCCCTTGATACCTCCCATAAGGTATCGTAGACAATCGCAACTTCCGGGTTGGAAACTACTGTTACCGCATTACCATCTTGATCGGTAATGGTTTCAGTATCAATAGCAGTTACAGGCGCCTGACCAACTGACGCCAGGATCTGATTGACAGCTTGAAGCTCAGTCTTAGAGCCAGTGGTAGAATATAGCATAACAATGAAGTTATATGTTAAGAAAGGCCCCCATTTCTGAGGGCCATAGAAATCAGGTGGTCGGGTTCAAACGAGTAGTGTTTGCAGCCGGACCATTTGAAACGTCACCACCAACGGAGGTGCCGTAGCGATATGCACTACGCATATCTTGGGTTTCACTCTTCACCACAGAACCGAGCACAGCATATACACCACGAGGGTCATAGCTTTTAGCGGTCTTGGCAACAGAGAATCGAGTAGTGATTGCCATGATTATTACGGGGCAGGAGGAGGAGCAGGAGTCTGATCAGGAATCGGTGCACCCGAGGAGTTAGTCGTCTCGTACTGCGAAGCAGCAGCGGTACGACCGTATTCAACGGGAGGGCAGGGATCCTGAGTGATCGAAGCGACTGGATTCGGCTGCTTGATACCACCAGTAGATTTGGTGATATGAATAGCTGGATCAATCTCTCCGTATTTCTGAGTGCCTGGAACAAGATTCGAAGCCATTATTCAGCCTCCTATCAAACGGCTTGCAGCTCAATAGCAGCAGCAGGATTCAGCCAATCAGCACCCATTGCAAGACGACCCACGATCAGGTCACCTTGATACATGGTCTTCACATCACCACCAGTGGTTTGGATGCTAGGACCGATACCTTGCACAACAGCAGCAGCGTCGCGCTGGTAGATCAGACCACAGTGGGCAGAGAAGTCACCGCTGTAATCGTTGTTCTCACCATCAACGCGTGCAACACTACCAGCCATGAAAGGCAGGTTGTTGGAACGCCAGATCTTAATGCCAGCGATCTCATACAGACCCTCACCGGAGTTCATGCTGCCTTGGGTAGCACCGTACTCACGGTTCAGGATGTTGCTATCAACTTGGCTGATCAGAGCGTAGTACTGTCGGGGAGACAGCACAGCATTACGGCCAGTACGGGGTACATTCTTTTCATCAAGAATCGAAGCAGCTTCAAAGAATGCGTCAACGATAGCCTGAGCATTGTACTCATTACCAGCACCCAGTTTGATCACAGAACCACCAGGCTCGGGGCCGGGGGATGCAGTGATCGGGTGAGCGGTACGGGCAGACTTGGCGATAGTACGGAAGACTTTCTTGTCATATGCTTCGGCCAGAGCGTGGCCAATCTTTGCACTGATCTCAGAACGCAGGCTGTAATGAGCCAGGGTTTCATCGAGATCGTACACAAATGCAGACGAGACCAGAAGGTCATCCATGACGATGGTCTTCTCAGCCACCGGAGGATCAGAATCACCTAGGATCGGGGTTCCGGGAAGGTGATATTCGGCCGTCATACGACCGGTATAGATAAACTGCAGCGAACGACCATTGCTGAGCGTACGATTCTGCACAGTGTCTTTGGCGATGCATACTGACTCGTACGCTTTAATCATTTCGCCAGAAAACAATTTCAAATAGGTGCCATACTTATTGTTGTAATCAGCACCGCCTTGAGTAAGACCGAGACCAGGGGTTTTGTTGATGTTCCCCATCGCGGTCAGCGTGGTGTTAGGAGCAACACCAGGCCGTTGGGACCAAGTAGTCATTGTTAGTAAAGAGAGAGTTTTGGTAAAGTCTCCCTAAGCGCTTAGGAATTCACACGATTAGACATGTGCATTCATTGTTTGTTTTGGTGTCGTCTCTCCGACTGTCATGACTAAAGGTTGTCTCCGTAGAGGCCAATAGTCAATAGGAACAGGGTCCGACTCTGAGGTGCCCTGCTCCCATTATTAAGTTAAGTCCACGCAGCGAGAGTACCAGCTTGAACCTTTGCACCCTTAGGGCTCAGTTCAGTCAGGGTCTGATTTGTCTCACCATAAGCGTTAAGGAATGCTGGACTGGTAGCAGTAGGGGTTACATACTGAACAGTCACCGAAGATACCTTCGGATCATAAGGAGTAGCGTCTGCCATGATTATCCAATGATAGGAGTTTGATGTGTAGCTAGATCAAGTGGGAAGTTGTGAGCATTACGCTCATGCATTACCTCAAAGCCCAGGCCAGCTCTATTAAGTACATCAGCCCAAGTATTAACCACCCGGCCATTGTTATCAAGAAGTGATTGGTTAAAGTTGAAACCGTTTAGGTTGAAAGCCATGGTGCTAACACCAAGAGCAGCAAACCAGATGCCAACCACGGGCCAGGCGCCGAGGAAGAAGTGCAGGCTGCGGCTGTTGTTGAAGCTGGCGTATTGGAAGATCAGGCGACCGAAGTAACCGTGGGCAGCCACGATGTTGTAGGTCTCTTCCTCTTGGCCGAACTTGTAGCCGTAGTTCTGGCTCTCGCTCTCGGTGGTTTCACGCACCAGGGAG
>JBILTA010000325.1:0-6403 GCA_044371785.1 Pirellulaceae bacterium
TTTCGCTACGGGAAGTAGTGCCCGCCCTTCGTTGCTGGCTTGCCAGCCAAAGTAAAGCTGCAGGCTTGGAGGATGATCTTTGGTCGAGTCCACTCGTGAGGCTCGGACGCGCACACGCACTGGGCCCTGGTCGGGAAGCTTATCTCCAAGCTCAATGTTAATCCATTGCCCGGCGGGCAATATCGCAATGTGATCGAATTCATCAGGTGGATTTGGCAAGGAAGCTTGAGGCAAGTTTGCGTATTTTGCTTCGTAGTACTCCCAGTTTGCGATGGCAGTGCGACCATTGTAGAGATCTCGAAAGTAGCTGCGCGAATGGGGACGCTGGAACTTCTCTTCCAGTTTTTCAAGTTCCTCCTCGAGCTTATCAGGGGCATCTTTGAATTCTTCTCTAATCTTCTCTTCCTCGGCTTCTTGTTTGGGCCACTCCAATTTGGAGACGTCTGTCATAGAGACACCCCAATAAAGTGTTTCCGGTTTGGGACCGAGATGGATGGCTCGCGTCAAGGCTGAGTGTGCTGATTCATAATAAGTTTCGAACTGAGTTGCCGACATGTGCAAGTGCTCGGAACTATTTTTAAAACCATCTTCCGAGTTCGCTTCTGGGGGAAGATCCTTGGCGAAATCCCAGTCGAGCCCCAAAAGGTCCTGGAGAGCATGATTGTACTCGTAGCGGGTCATGCGGCGAAAAGAAGAATGGACTGCCGAGCTGCGCCTTGCAATCGAGGCAGCTTGCAATTCGTTTGAAAGCCAGTCTACGATTTTCTGCTTATCTTCATTCGAAATATCCATGCTATCCGGAGGTGGCATTTCTCCTTTAGTAATGACCGCAAAGATCTCATTCCACCAATCCACGTCAGCACCCGTGAATAAGTTTGGATCGAGTGTATCAATCCGAATATTACCTTGTGGATCGTCCGCGCCGTGACAATCGAGACAGGCATTTCTTAGAATCGGCTCAATCGTGTTCTTGAATTCTTCAAGCCGTGGCTCAGGCTGGGCTGACGGTTGTTTGTCGATTGTCAAGTTGACATCTTGAGAAGCTCGATATTGCGATCGATCGATTCCGGTACGCTTGAGCTCTTCAAGCTTTACGGCAGAAGTGTCATCTGAAGCTTCGCCATTTTCTTCAAGGTTAGTTTGGGAAGTTGGGTCAACGACCTCGTCGACTGCCAACGACGCATTGAGAAGCATCACAAGGAGGATGCAAGCCACTGCTAAAGCTTTGGTTATCCCATCCATCGTTACCCGATTCATCAAGCGTTCCCATGAGTGGCAGTTACGTTTGGCCCAATCCATTCGAGCTCGGTGGTTGCGGCTCCTCTAAGTTTAATGTAACTCCCGGCCCGCCGCACTACATGCATTGAGATGAAGAATCGGCAGAAAATCGCGCACAAACCGGATAAACACGGTTGGTCTTCTGGCGTCACGATAGTCGGGGTTGTTTAACCTGTAGCTGGAGCGAAGCGGAGGCTAGGTGGACGGGCGAAAGACGTCAATCTCTTGAATATGTTCTGATATAACCACGTAGAATGAATAGAGCTGCTCCTACTGTTTTGCATCGTGACCGTTTCTTCGCAGGACCTAACACGTTTGCGCGGATATAGGGCCTCGAAATGTGACCGCAAGGCGACCGTTGGGGGAGCGGATGAGGTGGGGCGCACCAGGGGCTACCGGTATCAACCAAGAATTATACGATCGTGAACGGGTGGGGTGATGCCAATGAGTGCCTATTGTCGGTCCCGTCGAGCTTTTTCCGTTGCATCGTACATCTGCTGTTCCTTCGAAATTCGTTTGATCGTCACCAGTGCCTGAGTCGCTTGCCGAAACTCCGCCTCCGGGAAAAGGCACGTTAGTTCCTCTTCGGTGTGCTCATGTGCATGCAGCAACCAATAAAGTCACCGCTCCAAAGCACTGGCCTTCGCCAACTCGTTCCTCGGCAGATCATACCATCCCAATTCCAAAATGAGAAAATCGATCGTATCTTTCAGAACTCGGTTTGTTTCTAGGTCCACCAAGCGAAATACGTGGTGGACACGGCGTTAAGCCGGTGTCGATGCCGCGACGATTGAGTTCCGTACCAGTGGCGCCATCAAGCAAAAGTCGTTTCACATTCACGATCTGGTTTCATCCATCGAGGAAAACAAACGCTCGAAGACCACATATCCCGTTTCGCCGAAGCCGAGGCGACGATAGCTTTCACGAGCCGTATCGTTGTCTTGTTCCATGTAGAGACGGATACCGCAGCAATCGGTATCCGCTTCACCGAGTTCCTTAATGTGGTTGAACAGAGTGCGGAACACGCCCTGGCTGCGGAAATCGGGATGCACATAGACGCTTTGAATCCACCAAATCTCACCGTTTCGCCAATCGCTCCATTCGAACGTATACGCAGTTTGTCCCACCAATTCGCCGTCGATCACCGCCACGAAATACTTTCCCCGGTTAGGTTCGGAAACAAAACGTTGGACGCCAAGGTTTACCGTGGTGGGATCGAGTTCGCGCCCTTCGGTTTCACGACAGAGCGCGATGTTGAAATGGGTTATAGTTTCTACGTCGGTGGGTACGGCCTGTCTTATCTCAATCATGGTTCATTTTGTAGGTGAAGAGGGATGCGTTCGCTGTGATTTGACCAAGACTTCGCCGTTTTGTTCGTTTCTTACTCTCTCATGAGTTTAAGGTTCGCATCGGCAAACGCCTTGCCCATTTGCGCAAAGATTTTGGCACTGCCGAAATAGTGATAGCCGCCATTGGATGCTCCTTCAAGTGCTTCCCTGTCTTTGGGCGACAGGACTTCTTCTAAAGCGAGTTCGAGCTTTTTCTGATCTGCAGCAGTGATGCCCTCAAGCCAGGCATCGAGTGCGGCATAATGGGCAGCATTATCGTCTGCGGAGTATTGGTCATTGGCATAAACCGCCAAGACATTCTTTCCTTTCTTGAGATATTGAACCTGCTCTTTTTCGAGGACAATGGAGCGGTATTGCGGTCGATCCTGCCACCAAATGTAGGTGTGAATTTTGTGACCGTTCAAGTAAATATGATACCCTTGGCGTGCCAAAATCGCGATTCGGTAGAAGTCATAGTCGAGGTTGTCCACTTCAAAAGTGGAACGCATGAGCAGAAATTCGCCTTGGCCCCATGGGGAGGCGTGTTTGTCCAAGTTGATGCCGCTGTGGTTCCAAACGCCTTTGCCTATTGGTGCCTTACCTTGCAGCCAGCTGCTGTCATCGAAGTCTGGCGTATGCCAATTCTCCATGCCGTCAGGCAGCGTGATGTCGCGGAATCTTCTGTCGGTGTATTCTTCTAATTTGTCCTTGGTTTCGCTGGCATCGACTGTGACGAAACGCCAAGTACGCTCCTTCGGAAGAGGCTTACCGATCGGATTCCAGAACTTGTCCCATTTCCGTTCTGAATCGAGCGTGCCATCTGCTTTCAATGTGTGAGCCGTGCCAACGATTTCGTTATACTCTCCCTGCTTCGGTTCGGCAGCTTCGATGGCGCGATCCCAAAATGGAGCGGTATCTACCGCAACTACATTCCCTTGAAACTCAGGCATAGCCGCCGGTGCGGCCATCGCTTTGCGGAAGTTGACGTTTCTCTCGCCGTCGACACCAAGTACTCCGATAACGAAAGGCATCTTCGGGGCGGCGAGGTCTTGGCGCACATCACGGATAAAGTGTGCTAAGAGTCGTGAATATTCTTCGTAATTGCCATTCGGATAGGTTTGACCGTCGACTAAATCGTTGAAACCTTGGAGCCACACAAAACCTGCAATCTCGTAGCCTGCCTCCGGATCATAGGCAGGGCACACGCGTGCGGGATCTGCCAGCACTTTTTTCACATGCTCAACCATCATGCGGTAAAAGACACCTGAGGCAGCATCCTTTTCTGCCTGCCATTTTTTTCGATCCTCAAGTTTGGGAATGCCGTGGGCGCCTTGCGGATGTTTGTCCCACTCATCTTGAATCTGCTTTGGCAGCTTGTATGGCCCAGCACTAGGGGGACGAAATTCGGTATTGAGCGACCTGCCGCCCCAAGCGGTCTTGATGATCAAGATGGGTTCCTGCAGCTCTTTCTCCATAAAGATACCGAAGGTGAACTCAGGCCCAATCTTGTTGCTTAGCCGGGTTGGATTGTCTCCTCGTTCGCCAAAGCCTGCGGTAAGTTTTCCTAAGCCTTCGCCATTTGCACTGCCATCGTAGGGGCCAGTTAAATAGGACATCCAAACTTGCTCACATACTCGGGGAGTCCCGTCTAGATTACGCATTTCCTTGAGCAAGGGGGCTGTAGCGGGATCTTTGCCGATGTAGTCAAAGGTGCGGATCTCAGCATGGCCTTCCATATTCGATTGGCCTGCCAGGATGAATACTTTAAGTGGGGCTTTCGCAGACTTACCGAGCGAGCTCTTGGCTTCGGGCTCATTGGCTTCGGGCTCCTCTGCATCTGGCTCCTTTGCATCTGGCGCTGTTGCCTCCGATGGGTTATTGAGGCGGATGAGCACTGGTGTTTCTTTAGTTGCCTCGATAGCTCGAATCGTGTCCCGGACAGACTTAGCTTTCTGCTTCATCAGTTCTTCGGGGAAGTCCGGCTCGTCTTTTTCGAAGTAGTTGGCGAGTTGATTCAGTTCGGGAATGACCGTCTTTGCATGGGTGCCATAACTGAGAAGGATCTCCATAAGTTCCGGAGTTCGTATCTGGCTCTCCCATGGGTTCTGCTGTCGCGCATAAAGTACGCATGCTTGAATACCCTCTTCGATGTGGTGCTGGGCAAAAAGGCGCAGCCCCTCCACCCGAATTCCGTCGGCAAACATCTCGCCACTTGGGGCCGGTTCGGTGATTGCCTGATAAATGGCGGGCAACAGCGGCTTGATCTCTTCGGCGGAAAGGTTCTGGTAGACGGAACTGAAACTTCCTCGGGCATGACCATCATCATTCTTTAGACCAGCCCGTACCGCTTTGTACAACGCTTCCCGGTCGACGCCATCGAGAGACCCATGCAGCATGCCGTCGCCATCGAACAAGGCAAACGCGAGATAACGTTGTTGCATACTGCGTGGATCGCTAGCCTTGTCCACCTCAGCCAATAATTCCAGCAATTTCGGGACCGAAGGTTTGGCTGCAGGTCCAATCTTCGCTAGCGCCTCTGCCGCTTTGATGCGGAGCCAGAGATCTTGGTCGTTCAGGCATTTCTGCAACGACTCCACCGCTGGTTCGGCCTTGGGACCAAGTTGGCTCAGAGCTTGGCAGGCACCATAGCGAGCATCGAGATTGGGGGCATCGAGATTAGAGGCATCGAGTAGTTTGATGATTGCTGCAATCGACGTCTCTTCACGACGGCCCAGTGCCATTGCGGCCCGTTCTCGGACGATCGGCGACCAACTTGTAAGACGCTCGACGAGTTGATCGTCACCGAGTTTGTCATACGCGCTGTTGCGATCTTTGTTGTCCCAGCCACGGCCATCAGCGATTAAAGACTCCGCAGCCTTTACGTCCAGGCTAGGTACGACAGACTTCCCTGCCCCGGTCAGACGTATCTTCTTCAGCGGCATGGCGTAGGCCAATAGGTAAGTGCCCGTGGCATCGAAACCGTCAAAGCTGTCGTTGTCGTTCTCTGGAGGGCCTTGGTGCGGGTAGCTGCCGGTCCAGTGTCGTGCCAAGTCAAAGTACCAAGTGCCAAACTCACTCATCCATGCCCCGGTGGCGTTCGGGCCGGACAATGCGACACTTGGCATTGCCCATAACATGTTGAAATAATTGCCGCAGTGACCGCAGTCGCGTTCCGGTCCGTGCGCCGCCACACTCATTCGCGCAAAAAACTCGGCGCCATTAGCCTCGCCCAGTGAGTTAAACAAAACCGCCGCCATGCCACACTTGCCATTATCTTCGTGTCCTTCCATCCATGGAGAGTGATCGCCATACGGGATCGAACCTTTGCCGATGTAGAACCGCAATAGCTTCGCGCTGCGTTCGATCGCATCATCGATGACAATCTCTTTCACCCCTGCTTCTCGAGCCAGTACCAAACTGATCGTCAGCACCACGCCGGGTGAGTTCATCATTCCGTAACCGCCCAAGCGGCCGTCTGGGATAGCGAATCCATGGCCCCAGGAGCCGACTTTACTTTGCCCTTTTGCAGCTTCCAACGCGAGCCGTTTCAGACCTGGCAAGACCGACTCGTCGCCCGTCGCCAATACGTATTCGGAGAGAAACAGCATGCAGTAGCCGTAGTACCACGTTTGCATCGATTTGTCTGAATATTGGGCTGCCCACTGTGCTTCCTTCTTCACCAGCGGCAAGTATTCCGAATTCCCGCTGGCCAATAACGCGAGTGCGTTCAGCGATCGAGGGATTGGGTCCATTTCAGCGTAAACTGTATCGGACATCCGCGCTGCGAGCGCTTTACA
>JBILTA010000326.1:0-6395 GCA_044371785.1 Pirellulaceae bacterium
CCACTGAGCTGTGCTGGCCATGTAGCCAATAGGCGCATCAAACCACACGTACCAATAATTACCTGGTGCATCAGGAATCTCAAAACCAAAATAAGGTGCCGGTCGAGAGACATCCCAGTTACGCAGCTCCTTGCCTAAAAAATGGCCTTTGAGATAGTTGGCAACTTCCGTTTGCAAAGCCCCACTGGTTTGGGTCCAGTGCGTCAAGAACTCTCGCAACGGCTCCAACTGCACAAACAAATGTTTGGCACTCCGAATTTCGGGCGTCGCTCCCGACAATGTGCTCACGGGATCAATCAAGTCTGCAGGCGTATAAGTCGCCCCACATTTGTCGCAATTGTCACCATATTGATTTGGTGCTTTACAATTGGGACAGGTTCCTTTCACAAATCGATCCGCTAGAAAAACGCCCGCTTGCGGATCAAACAACTGACTCACATCTTCCTCAACCACCAACCCCGCTGCTCGCAGCGATGCCCAGATTTGATCGCAGAGCTCTTTATTCTCCGGGGAGTTGGTACTACCGTAGTGGCTGAACTCGATATCAAAACGCTGAAAGTCGTTTTGATGAGCGGTCTTGCTTTCGGCGATAATCTCTTCTTCGGACCGCCCTTCTTGACGAGCACGAATCATGATGGCCGTACCGTGAGTATCGTCGGCACAAATGAAAATGCAACGATGACCCTGTAACTTCTGAAAACGTACCCAAATGTCGGTTTGAATATACTCGACCAGATGCCCTACATGGATTGGACCATTGGCATAAGGGAGTGCAGCGGTAACTAAAATGCGTCGTGGAGTCATGCGGCTTTGAATCGATGTGGACTTGGGAGAATGCCCGAAAGTGGCCTGAATTGTAACAAAATAGACTCGATTCGTAGGAGGTGGTTCGGCTTTGATAGCAAGGCAAACAGGCAAAATAGTCGAAAAGTTGACCTTGTAAAAATTTCAAAAACGTCGCACACTGCTTTTTCCATTAGGCAAGGATGCCTAGATATGCCCACGCAGATTGCGCCCGACCGGTTAGCGACTGGCAGATAAACGCTTGACCGTTACGAGAGCGATCATTGGAATCCAAGGAGGGATCCCATGTTTTCTTTACCAGTTTGGCTTTTGCTATCTACCTTAGTCGCTGCGCCTGCGGATGTAGATCTCGTCGTCTTTATGGCCCGAGAATGCCCTCACTGCCAACAACTCCGGCCCGAACTTGAGGAACTACGCGCTGCTGGCTATCGCGTTCAAGAAGTGGATGCTTTATCCCATCGCGCCACCGCAGCGGAATGGAAAGTGGAAAGCGTTCCCACAATAGTGATCCTTCGTGACCAGAAAGAAGTCGATCGTGTCGTGGGACGACTTTCAAAGGGAGACTTGCTGAAACGCCTGCCTACAGAATCGCCACCCCCCGTAAATCCCTTTGGCTCACCATCCCCAGCACGTTCCATAGGCTCGATCTCAGACGCGCCATCCTTAACCGATGATCGCTTACGAAATCTGAATCGCGAATCACCAGTCGTACCAGCCTCAGCAACCGTCCCAACTTCTCAATACAATCCTGCCGCTGTAACTGGCCGCATGCCCGATCCAAATTCGCTAAATGCAGTGGGCCTAGATCGCTCCAATTCTCCGAGAGAATTTCCCAATTTGAATCAGCCGATGAATACAGTCCCCGTCGATCCGATTGCCGCTCAACAAAAGGCATTGGCAGCCACAGTCCGGTTGCGAATTGAATCGGAAAGCATGCAATCCAACGGCTCAGGAACAGTAATTTGGTCCCAAAATGGCGAGGCCTTCATCGTCACCTGCGGGCATATTTTCCGCGACATGAAAACCGGCGATCAACTTTTTGTCGATTTCTATCGTGACGGCAACTGGGTTAATGCGCCTGGCCAAGTACTGCAATTCTTTGCAGATAAACATGACATCGGTATGGTGAAATGCGTCCTTCCCTTTGAAGTCGAACCCGTTGGCATCAACTATTCCGAGCCACTCGCTGTCGGTTCAGCAGCCTTCAGTATCGGCTGTGACCGTGGCACTCCACCGGCAATCAAAGAGACTCAAATCACTTGCCTAAATCGTTATTTGGGTGAACCGAATATCGAAGTTGCTGGAGCGCCCGTCGATGGACGCAGCGGTGGTGGACTCTTCGACGCAAGTGGCAATTTGGTGGGCGTGTGCAACGCGGCCGATCATCAAGACAATGAAGGCATTTATGCTGGCCAAGGCCAAATCGTGTATCAGTTGCAAGCCCTTTCCTTGCAGATACCGTCAGCTACCTCAGCTCCAACACAACGCTTCGCGCAACTCGATACCGCACGTGGCCAAAACGAATGGTTGCCACAGCAGGAAAAAAGTGCGGCCGCCATTCCAGCAGCCGCACCTGAAGTGATTATGATTGTGCGTGATGGGAAGAATCCACCACGAGAAGTTCGTGTGGCTCAACCCACTCCCGAGCTATTGCAGTGGATCGATCAACAATCAACAACAGCCGAAACAACATTGAAGTAAAGGGGGTCGGAAGACTCCCTTTACAACGACACTAAATCAGGGCATCCATCGAAGGTCTTGGCGGGTGAACCGAAGGCCCCAGCACACCTTCGATTTCAGATTCATCCAATTCTTCTTTTTTCAACAAGCCGTCCTTTAAGCCTTCCAGCAATTCCTTGCGTTCCAACAGAATCTGGAACGCTCGTTCATCGGCAGCATGCAAAATGGAAGCGACTTCGGCGTCGATCAATTCCTGCGTGTGTTCGCTGAATTGCCGTTGCTGATGAATCTCTCGACCCAAAAACGGATCATCATCGCCCGTCTTGTAACTCACTGGCCCCAGCTTCGCACTCATGCCCCAATGCGTCACCATGCGACGAGCTAAACTTGTGGCCCGCTCAAGATCATTCTCAGCGCCAACCGTTGTTTCATTGTAGATAAGCTTTTCGGCGGCTCGACCACCCAGCAACACAACCAGCTCATCTTGCAGCTCGGTTTGGGACATACTCACACGATCCTCGGATGGGAGAATTTGAGTGCTACCCAATGAACGACCACGTGGGATGATGGTAACTTTGTGAACGCGACGGGCACCTGGTAGGAACCAAGCGGCAATCGTGTGTCCCGCTTCGTGATAGGCCGTCTTTTCCTTTTCATCGTGTTGCAAAACTTCTTCTCGTTTCGCACCGATGAGCGCTTTGTCCCGAGCGTATTCGAAATCTTCCATCGCTACACGTGTCTTGTCATTACGCGCCGCCCATAGAGCAGCCTCATTGACAATGTTGCGAATATCAGCACCGGTTAAGCCTACCGTTGCAGCCGCCAACTTTTGCAGATCGACATCTTGATCCAGTGGAACTTCGCGCACATGGACTTTGAAGATCTCGAAGCGCCCTTTGAGAGTTGGTCGCGAGACAGTGATGTGTCGATCGAATCGGCCGGGACGCAACAAAGCGGGATCAAGCACGTCAGGTCGGTTAGTTGCGGCGACCACGATCACCGAGTCACTCGGCGAAAAGCCATCCATTTCACTTAAGATCTGGTTTAAGGTTTGTTCACGTTCATCATGACCACCACCCAGCCCCGCTCCGCGCTGACGCCCTACAGCATCGATTTCGTCGATAAAGATAATCGCTGGGGAATTCTCTTTGGCTGTTTGGAACAAATCGCGAACTCGACTCGCACCAACACCAACAAACATCTGAATGAATTCGCTACCGGAGACCGAATAGAACGGAACCCCAGCTTCACCGGCAATCGCCCGGGCCAACAATGTTTTACCTGTACCGGGCGAACCGTTGAGCAACACGCCCTTCGGCACTCGACCGCCAAGCTTCTGAAATTTTTCAGGGCTCTTCAAATAATCGACGATTTCTTGCAAGTCTGCTTTGACACCTTCCAAACCGGCTACATCCTTGAACGTAGTTTGTTGATCGGAAGGTTCATAACGTTTGGCAGTGGAACGACTGAAACTGGATAAAAATCCGCCACCCACAATTTGGTCTCGAGTGCGTCGATAGAGCATCCAGATCGTGAAGATCACAATCAACGGCAGCGCAAACATCAAAAACATCATCAATGACTGAGTCGCATCCGTCGACTGTGCGCCGATAATCGCCCCACTTTCTTCGAGGCGTTTGTTTAATTCGACGCGGAACGAATCGCCAGGAGGGAGATTGACATAAAACTCCCGATTCAGTTTTGCAGGCGCACCATTGACCGCCTTAGGAGTGACCTCATCTCCTTTTGTATTCACTTCGGCCGGAGCGATGGGTTCCAACTTGAAAAAGCCAGTAGCCGTAACGGGTCCAACAGTAACGGACTGGACGTTTTTGTTTTTCAGTTCCTGCAAGAAGAAACTGTATTTGATTTCAGAAACTCTTCCGGAACGATTGTTGTAGAACAACATAATCGCCAGCAGAGCCACAACGGTGAGAATGATCCACCAATTCTGCGGTCGCCTTGTACCCCCTGCGCGATCCACTCCACGGTTGCCTTCGTCCTTCGTAGGTTTATCCATGAACGGCCTTTCTATGCCTCACCAAAGCTGTCTCAGTAGCCCGGATATTCTAGTCAACAATCCCAATTCTGGCGACTGACCACCATTGCTTAAGCCCCCATACCGGGGCTCTTTTAGAGCATCTTGGCACCACAGCCGCTAAGGTTACTACGATTCCGACGACAAACAGGCCCAAAAAAGCTCACACCAGTCCAGTACCCCATGCGTATCAGCCCAATTTCGATTGCACATCTTGAGGTAACGCTTTAGGTAACGGACGTCCCGCAGCCCTAGAATTCATCAGATCCCCCAAAGCGGTCGCCGCATCGATACGACGAATCAGCAAGCAATGATCCCAGGAATAACCATCGGACAAAAGTCGCCAAGTCCAATACCAATCCGGCTTCGAAGCGACATCACTGGTGCGGACCTCCGGCGCTGCAGTGGCCGGAGCCGTTACCGCAACGTTGGCCACTGATGGAATTGCTTTGGCTACCGCAGTGACCGTCCCCGGCTCGGGCACTCGTGATGTTGCCTTTGACTCCGCTTCGCTAACAGCTGGAACTGCCGTTTTTTTGACAGGACCGCTCGCAGGACTAGGTTGAAGTGTTTCAAGCTTTGCCCGCAGAGCCTTACTCAAAGTCAGCTCAGGCCAGGGGTCTTTTCCTTTCAATACAGCTTCTCCCACAGGTGTCATCGAAACCGTTGGCCGATGAGCGGTAACTTCCTGCTGTGCGAGAATACCAACCTGCAGCAAAGCATCCAATGCTTGCACCGCTTGTGCTTGGCTCAACGTTTGCAACATCCCAAACCCCGCCAGACGCTCCAGTCGCAGCCGTTGTACTTTGGCATTTTGTGAACCTTGCAGGAATTGCGCTAACAAGTTCTTTCCTAAACGCCCATGCGTTCGTGAAATCGCCTCCAATACTTTTTGCATGATGGCAGGCGGTGGTTGTGATTGTTGCTCGTTCTTGTCATTTCCAGAAGCATGCGTCGCAGTCTTGGCCGAGGAGGCTGAATTGCCATTCGAATTAACTCGTGGCCACCCCACTTTGCCTTGACAACGATCACATAAACCGCAGGGCCTCGCGTGCGGATCACCAAAATAATCGAGAATACTCATCTGTCGGCAATTGCGAGCTTGAGCGAATGCGATGACCTGCTCTAACTTTTCGATCTCAGCATTTTTGCGAAGTTGCAATTGCTGAAAATCAATCTTTAACTCTTCGAATGGAATGCCACGCTTTCTCACATGCACCGCACGACCACGAAACGGCGGCACATATTCCACCGATTCCAATTTGGTTACTTCCCGTAACGCTCGTAACAAACTATCGTGATCTAAGTCCGCTTGCTGTTCCAACCAACGCGGATGCACGAAAACTTGCTCATAACGTCGATCTCCTACTGCTTTTTCGATAGCCCGCATTGCTTTGCGTTGATTCTTTGCTTCTCGCGGCAGCACATCAATGAGGCTGGGTAAGTCGCTATTGATACGCAACATCGCCAACCCCTGCCCCGCCTCCAAACGCTCCAGGGCACCGGTGCGGCTTAAGATTTGTAAACTTGTACCAACCGCTTCGGCAGAGATCGAAAGTTGCAATGCATCGCGAATCTCTTGCTGCGTCTGCTCAATAGGATCAGCGTCTTGAGCCATCACATACTCATAAACGCGACGCACAATATCTTTGCCCGGATGTGCATTTTCAATGAAGAACTCTTGCACAAATCGATCTTGATAACCGTAGAGCAACACGCATTGAGAATAAAGTCCATCACGTCCTGCACGCCCCGCTTCCTGATAATAGGCTTCAAGAGTGCCAGGCATATTGTAATGAACCACGAATCGCAAATCGGGCTTGTCGATTCCCATACCGAATGCGTTCGTGGCCACAATAATCTCAAGCTGTCC
>JBILTA010000327.1:0-6388 GCA_044371785.1 Pirellulaceae bacterium
TGGCTGAAGTGGGATTTTCCATGAAGCTTATGGACTTCAGCAGATCCATCATCGAGCCATTAGCGTCCATTGCGAATTCAAGGTTCAATGATTCGGCCAGCTTCGCCAACTCGACACTACGACGGGCACGCTTTCGCCAACCACGAACCAGCAGAGCGATAGCGACCCCAGCCACCAGCCATAGCGGCGAAGATAAACCGATAGGAGCCGAGATATTGCTATTCTTGGTGATTTGAAAAACAACCGCCGCCACAATCATTGCAACCACGGGAAAGAGAAAGATTCCCGTTACACCCAACCAAAAAAGCCGATTGTAAAAGCGATATTTGCGAACGGCTGCACGCATAGATGGCGACTGGATCATTGGTAAATAGTCTAAAAACTTGATTAAATAATGCGGCAAACTACGCAGTCGACCGCTTACTTCGAATGGCCTCGCGCAATGTTTCCGATCCTCATAGGTAGGGAATTCTAACAAAGCCTCTCTTTACCTACCAGCCACGAACGTGAAGATTGGTATCACAAAACCGTTCGTTAATACAGCATGAAAATAAAGCACTTTTGGCGACATCGTTGTAGACCATTCTTGGGCCTTTCGTCTTTTGGCACTTCTTTTTTTGCCACCACATTCTTCCCTCCCGTTACCAATTTTTTTCGCCCCTGCTCCTTTTGTGTCTTTCGCTTTTTTCGTGGTTACCTAGCCTCCGCTGCGCTCCAGCTACGGGTTAAACAATACAAAATACGGACTATTCCCGACCAAAGCCCAGCAGTTATCATACAAAAGCCAAAACACTTTTCAGATCCATTTTGCATCTTACACATTATGCCAATCTCCAAGCAGTTCGCCGTTCTAACGCTACCCATTTGGTTGGCACTTCAAGCCACCATTCTTTTCATGGGCCCTCTGGTAACAAACAGTCGTGCCGAAGAGTTACCTAACATCGTAGTGATCTTGGCAGATGACTTAGGTTATGGAGACCTCAGTTGCTATAACAATCAAGCAAAAGTCTTGACGCCGCATATGGATCAACTTGCCCAAGAAGGTATGAGGTTTCTTGACGCACATAGCCCATGCACCGTGTGCACGCCGACTCGATATAGCTTGATGACAGGCCAAATGGCCTTTCGAGTACCCGGCGGCGGTACTGTCTTTTCGGGAGTTGGCGGCCCTTCCTTGATCGCTGATGGTCGCCTTACATTACCCGAAATGTTGCGAGAGAAAGGATACTCGACCAGCTGCGTCGGAAAATGGCATATCGGTCTAACGTTCTCGGACGCCAATGGTAAACCCGTGCATTCCAACGGCGTCGAAGCGATACCGCAAATTGACTTTAGTCGCCCTATACTAGGTGGTCCATTGGACCATGGATTTGATTCCTTCTTTGGAACTGCGTGTTGCCCAACTACAGATTGGCTCTATGCATTCATTGAAAATAATCGCGTCAGCGTTCCGCCAACTCAACTTCTCGATAAATCGAGCTTACCCAAACATCCATACGCTAATGATTGCCGTCGCGGCTGGATTGCCCCAAATTTTCCCATGGAAGAAATCGATCTCGTATTCTTGGCGAAGAGTCAAAAGTTCTTGCAAGATCATGTACGCGATAACCCAAAGAAGCCGTTCTTTCTGTTCCATGCAACCCAGGCTGTTCACCTTCCATCCTTCGCCGCTAAACAGTTTCAAGGGAAGTCTTCCGCGGGCCCACACGGCGACTTCATTCTTGAGTTTGATCACATTGTAGGTGAATTGGTAAACACGCTGAAAGAACTGGGTGTGGCCGACAACACTCTGATCATTGTCACCAGCGATAATGGCCCCGAAGTGTCAAGCATTGTGCATATGCGAAAAGACTTTGAGCACGATGGAGCCCGTCCATGGCGAGGAATCAAACGGGATGCTTGGGAAGGGGGACATCGTGTCCCATTTATTGTTCGCTGGCCAAAAAAAGTTCCTGCTCAAACCATCAACGCACAACTCTGCAGCCTGACGGACGTCATGGCTACCGTTGCTGCAATTACCAACTCTAAGCTCCCCAATGAAGCCGCGGAAGACAGCTACAATATGCTTCCCGCTTGGCTCAATCCAGAACATCCACCGATTCGCGATTATCTTTTGACTCAAGCATTCGCTGGAAAACGAACGCTTTCCATTCGACGCGGTACTTGGAAATACATCGATCATCCAGGCTCGGGTGGCAATCGATACGAAACCCATCCTGAACTGAAGGACTTCATCATCCCCGAAATTGCTCCCGATGCTCCAGGCCAATTGTATGACTTAGCTACAGACCCTGGAGAAACACAGAATCTCTATTATCAAAACCCCCAAATGGTGACCGAACTCAAAGGACTGTTGGAAGCCTCCAAGTCCTCGGGTTACAGTCGACCTTTGGCCCAAATCCCATCAGAACCAACCCTCATACCGGGAAAATAAAAGTTAGCTCCATTTTGACAGCAAAATGCTCTTGGCGGCATAACCATCTTTCAACTATGTATCGTCTTGGCACTCCGCACACCATGCCTATGCTAGCACAAAAACATCGTGAAAAAGCCGTCTTACAGCCCGTCCATTCCATTTTATCCTTTTGCGACAATCGTCGAACACGTACATTTGTACGTGTCATCGCCATTATCTCGTGGCTGCCTTTCGTGTCTCTGCTTGCTGTGGATGATCTGCGCCCATGTCAATGCAACCATCGCTGTTGCGCAAGTTCCCGCTAGCCAATACGACGAACCTGCAGTCAACCTAACTCAACCGTGGCCTGATCCGTGGGTTCAACCGATGCAGCCTACCGAAGTTGAGTTGGCAAGCCCTTCGATTCCCTATTCTCCCGTGATCACGCCGACATCCGTCATTATACCGAATCAAGAATCAGGGCTGTTGATTAACTCGCCACCACTGATGCCCAAACCAAAAGCACCTTTGCGAGTAGGGAAGGGGGGAGATCGCGCACCACTTCGATACCGAGTTCAGTGGCAACCGTCACAGGAAATCGTTGGCCAAAACAGTGAGCTCGATGTCTTAGAGCATGATTTTCAGTTTGGCGCACCGGTCTACATGCAATCACCTCACATGCTCATTTTCTCCGGTGGCATTCGCTACCATCAATTCAATACCTCAGCCACATTCCCTGACAGCGGTTTGCCATTCCCGGATGAATTGTGGAACATTCGTGTTGGCAAGAACTACATCTATCAATTCGCCAACGGTTGGTCCGGAGGACTCAATGTCAATATTGGCTCTGCGAGCGATCAGCCGTTCGGAGACCTCAGAAACTACAATTTTGGAGCGATTGGTTTTGTCTCGATTCCAGTCTACGATCGAGATGCTTGGAATTTGGCGCTGGTGTACATGCCGATGTCTCAGATCCCATTCCCAATCCCTTCCGTAGCGTATCAATGGAACCCCTCCGAACAATTCAGCATGAACATCGGCTTGCCATTCGAACTATCTTATCGCCCCACTGAACAACTTAGCTTTGAAGCTTCCTATATGCTTCTAACCACCGTTCATGCTCAGACGACCTATCGCTGGACCGAGGAATGGAAATCGTATGTCGCTTTCGATTGGGAGAATCAAAGCTGGTTCCTCGACCAACGAACGGATGATGACGAACGCTTGTTTTTATATGAGATGCGAATGGTAGCGGGTATTCAAAAGCGATTCCGCAACAACTTCACGATCGACTTCACGACCGGCTATGTTTTTGATCGTTACTTTTTTAATGGTGTGGGCTTCGAAGATCGCAACAATGATCGTATCGATGTCGGCTCAGGACCGTTTATCGCCATCGAAGGT
The DNA here is from genome assembly GCA_044371785.1 of Pirellulaceae bacterium. Classification (GTDB taxonomy): domain Bacteria; phylum Planctomycetota; class Planctomycetia; order Pirellulales; family Pirellulaceae; genus JAFLCP01. The sequence goes on from JBILTA010000327.1 coordinate 3,800, forward strand.
GCGCTTCGTTTCTAATCGACCATATTGTGCGCAAAAACTTGCTTTGCCGAGCTTTTCATTCAAGCGATGGCCCAAGGCATGGTTATATTCAAAAGATAACCATATCTCTGCAAGCACTACCCCTGCATTACCGTCTCTATCAGGAAATCGATGCTACGAATTTTCTCACCCTCAGCCTGTTTAGCCTTGACCGCTTTTCTGATCGTGACGAGTTCGCTCTCCCTCCTAAGCGAACAACAAAAAGTCAGCGCTCAAGATGACAACTCTAATCAGTGGCAAGCTCCAACCCATGATCGGCTCAAAGGCATTTTCGAGAGGGGCGAGTGGCGAGCGAAGACATTCAACGGCGAATGGTTGCCAGATAGCTCTGGTTATCTGATTCGACAGCGGGCGGAGAATTCTGACAAGCAGCAAATCCTCCGCATTGATGTGCGAACAGGGGAGGAGCGTATTGCGACAGCAACTCCCTCACTGCCTGACCTTCTGTCGCCCGATCAGCAAACGAAGCTCGAGTTTGAATCAGGGAATCTCTTCGCCCATGAGCTGAAGACTGGAAACAAAACTCCATTGACACAGAATGCTTCCGATCGTGAGATCCATATCCACTCGATCTCGTGGAGTCCTGACAGCTCTCAAGTCGTCTTTGTGGAATCCGACTACACCGAAGTTCGAAAACGCTCGGTGCTTGTTCCAGGGGATCCTTCTTATCCAGATGTTCGTGAAGATCGTTTTGCTCGAATTGGTGAAAAGATACCAACTCTTCGAGTGGGCGTTGTCGATCGCGAAGGGAAGAATCTTAAGTGGCTTCCACTCGATTCCTTTACAGAGGGTGTCTCAACAGATGGCATTTACTTAGCTCAAGTGGAGTGGGCTGGCAATAACCGTGAAGTCGTTGTAGAGCGATTGAGTCGTTTTCGCGATCGCCGCGATTTTCTCTTGTTCGACATCGAAGCCGGAAAAGCACAACGTCTCTTTTCAGAAACGAATGATGCCTGGGTTACCGCTAGCCAAGGAACCGAATTGGGTCTTATGTGGCTAGCCGATGGTAAGCAATTCATAGTCATCACCGAGAAAGATGGTTGGCGGCATGCTTATCTCTACGCTCGAGACGGTACAGAAATCTCGAACCTGACACCGGGTCAATATGACATCATCGAGCGTGCTGTTGTGGATGAGCCGAATGGCTGGTTCTACTTTTATGCATCACCCACCGCTGCGACTCAACGTTATCTATATCGCGTTCCATTGGACGGGAGCGGCATGCAACAGCGAATCACCCCCGCAGATCAACCTGGTACCCACGAATACACTTTTTCGCCTGATGCATCTTGGGCGTTTCACACCTACTCCACCTTTGATAAACCGCCTGTAACAGATTTGATCTCCTTACCTGACCATCGTTCGCTGCGAGTTCTTGAGGACAATAAAGCTCTTCGGGAGGTAGCCCAAAAATGGATACCTCGTCCAACCGAGTTCCTTCAGCTCGATATTGGCAATGAAATCTCTCTCGATGCCTGGATGCTCAAGCCAAAAGATTTTGATGCATCGAAAAAGTATCCGCTCTTCGTTTATGTTTATGGCGAACCTCATGCACAGACGGTTCTCGATAGTTGGGGGGCTGCACAAAGTCCCTTTCTGCGTGTTGTTGCAGACTTGGGTTATCTCGTTGTTTCAATCGATAATCGCGGCACGCCAGCGCCAAAGGGCTCAGCGTGGCGGAGGGCAATCTTCGGCAGCCTTGGCCCTTTATCCACCGAAGAACAGGCGGCCGCACTCCTCAAGTTGGCCGAAATATGCCCGTTTGCTGACTTGAACCGTGTTGGTATTTGGGGCTGGAGTGGGGGTGGCTCTAACACACTTAATGCTCTGTTTCGCAAGCCGGATCAATATCACGTCGGTATCGCCGTTGTGCCGAAACCGCAACCGCATCTGTACAACGCTTGGTTTCAAGAGATTTACATGCGAACGCCCGCTGTAAATCCAGAGGGCTATCAACGCTCTGCCCCCCTCAATTTCGCTGAGGGTTTGAAAGGGAAACTCCTGATCATCACGGGCTCCGGTGAAACCAATACGCACATTCAAATTATCGAGGGCCTCGTCGACCGGTTGATCGAACTAGGCAAACCGTTTGACTATATGGTTTATCCCAATCGCGACCATGGCCTCCGTGAAGGGTCAGGATCGGAGGTTCACGTGCGAATGTTGATCACACGCTATCTTCTCAACAATCTTCCGGCCGGACCGCGTTAACTTTGGCATCCTTCTAGCCCCACCTTTTCATCGCAACTTCGATCGACACCATCCTATGAGACCTCTCTCCACTTTAAGCCTCTTCATCTCACTATCGCTCGTCTTGAACAGTTTAGCACCTTCGCTGCTTGCGCAACGCCTTCCTAAGGCAGACGTAATTGAGACTCCAGCGATCAGTGATTCGTTATGCGTCAGCAATGTCTTTCAATCCAATATGGTTTTGCAGCGTGACAAACCCATTCGGGTTTGGGGCTGGGCAACACCAGGTGAGGCTATCACTGTTTCATTTGCGGGCCAGGATGCGAATACCATAACGAACCCCGGTCGTCGCTGGGAAGT
>JBILTA010000328.1:0-6376 GCA_044371785.1 Pirellulaceae bacterium
GAACCCATTCACCGAGGAACCAAAAACCGGTGCCCAGAATCGATTCGTTGAATTTGTTCTCTGGATGAAGACGAGGTTGCGTGATGAGATCACCCGCAATATGTTCGCGAACAAATTGATCGTAGGCAACATCCGCATTTAGTGCGCGAATAACGTAGTCGCGATACTGATATGCATTGGGTGAATCGTTGTCGAATTCATGGCCACGGGATTCGGCATAGCGAACTAAATCGAGCCAATGCCTTCCCCAATGTTCGCCGAAGTGAGGAGATTCAAGCAATTGATCGATCACTTTTTCGAGGGCTTGTGGTGATTCGTCTTGCATGAAGGCTGTAACTTGTTCGGCTGTGGGTGGTAAGCCGATAACATCGAAATAGAGTCTTCGTAAGATAGCTAACCGGTCGGCTCGTTTAGCGGGCGTAAGGCCTGCTTTCTCCAGATCACGAAGGATGAACAAGTCGGCGTCGTTGATTGCCCAATTGCTGCGTTTAACTTCAGGGGGAGAGGGATTTTGAACAGGCTTCCACATCCAATGCTCAGCAACGCGTTTTTGTAAATCAAATTTTGCGGGGCCCGCTTCGGCAGTGGGTTCAGGCTCATTGGGCCAAGGCGCGCCGAGCTGAAGCCAACGGCGGAAAGTCTCGATATCCTGCTCAGGTAGTTTTCCTTTCGGAGGCATTTCATAGCCTTCGTAGGTTATGGCTTGCATAAACAAGCTTCCTTCAGGTTGCTCCAAATCGATCGCTGAGCCCGAGTCACCACCTTGAAGTAACGCGTTTCGACTGTCGACCCGTAAGCTGGCTTGAAGTTTCACTGATTTGACGCTGTGGCATTCGTAGCAATGTTCCGCAAGCAATGGGCGCACTTTGTTTTCGAAGAAAGCTAGGTCTTCGCTACTAAAGGTAGTTGCGATTTGCTCGGCAGGAGACTCTTGTCCATAGAGTGGCAAGGCTGTTGAATAGACGGTGAGAAGAAGCCCAAATAGGGTGAGGCTCGCATGTGCCTTAAGCGTTAAGGCAATGGACCGTGCAGATTCCAAACGCGAGCAAGTCCGTTGCTTGAGTTGTCGCCGATACATCCTATACCTCGCAAACAAAATGAAGGCGGGAGTTTGATTTATCGAGTCGATTCTAGCGTAGTTTTGGTTGTCGCATCGATCCACAGGCCGTAGGATGGAGTTTCGATGCGACGGAATCGCGACACGTATAAACCAGGGAGAGACAATGTATTTTACCCTCTATGCGGCCCTAAATCGAGTCAAAATTGCGACATCCAGTTAACGAAATGCGACATATTGTCCGGTTGGAAAGCGTTTCCTGTGTCGCTTAACAACGATCCCAAAGCAATGATTCGTAGGGATTTTTGAATGAACGTCGAAAGTCGACCGCATCGTCATCCGAAAGTTGGCCTTTTGATCGAATCCTCTCGCGGCTACGGAAGGTCGCTACTCCGAGGTATTGCCAGATATGCTCGCACCCACACGACTTGGTCATTGCTCCATCAAGAAATGACGATTGAGTCGCAGCCGCCAGCGTGGTGGGAATCTTCTGCAATCGATGGGGTGATCGCGCGTGTCGGGGGAGGGAACCTTGAGGGTTTGCGGAGAATGGGTATTCCGATGGTCGATGTCCGCTGTGTTGTTTCGGGGGGGCATTTTCCGCGGGTGGAAACCGATGAAAGGGAAGTAGCAAGGCTCGCATTTGAGCACCTTTACCAGTTGGGCTTTCGTAGGATGGCGTACTGTGGATTTCAGTTCGCTCATTATTCTCAAAGCAGAAAGAAGCACTTCTTAAACTTGGCTCATTTGAATTCTTGTCCCTGCTGTGTTTACGAATCACCTTCGGAACCTTCAGCATCTTTATTGCATATTGAGCGTATCGATCAAGTTGACTATGGAAGGCTTGCTGAGTGGTTGAAGGGGCTTCAGCCTCCCACTGGCATTTTTGTTTGTAATGATATTTGCGGGCAACAGTTGTTGAATGTTTGCCGAGCTTATGAACTTGCGATTCCAGATGATTTTGCCGTCATTGGTGTGGATGATGACGATGCCATTTGTCCATTGTGCGATCCACCATTATCCAGCGTCAGACCTGATGCTGAGCAAGTGGGATTTCGGGCGGCTCAAAAACTTGATGCGCTGATGAAGGGTGAGCCTACGGATTGGCAAATTGAGTACGTTCGTCCGCTGGAAGTAGTGCAGCGTCTATCGACGGCCATGGAAGCCATCACGGACCGGGAAGTTGCCAAAGCTTGTCGGTTCATTCGCGAGAACGCCAGTCGTGGTATCGACGTCAATGATGTTTGTAAGTTCTCTACCTTGTCGAGAAGACAATTAGAGCGACGATTTCAGGAGTCGCTGAATCGCTCGCCCAAAGATGAGATCACGTTGGTACAGATTCAAAAAGTGAAACAGTTGTTGAGAGAAACGGATTTGACCTTGGACTCGATCGCAGCCTTGGCGGGGTATTCGTACAAGGAAAGGTTATGTGCGGTTTTCAAACGCGAAACTGGACTGACACCCACGGAGTATCGAAAGGTCGCAGGGGAGGACAAGAGAGACTAAGGGAGTGAAGGATCGAGCGTCTATAAAGGTACGTGTTGACGTGCTGAGTTCGAGAAACAACCTATGTAGCTTAGGGCTGAGATGGGACGATCGGACCAAGGCATACGCGGAATCCGTCACGCGAGTCAGAGTAATTGGGGCCTGCTAGTCCTAGTCGGACTGCACAGCGTGCATTGCCGGGAACATCGAAGTAGTTGCCGCCTTTACAAACAGGCCGATAGTTCTCGGTTGCAGTGTGTAGCTTTTCATGGCCACCTTTGGGATCGAAATGGTCGAGCACGACCTCCCACACATTGCCACACATGTCGGCGATTCCGAAACCGTTTCGGCCTCTCTGACCGAAATGATCGACAGGGGCAACGAATGAATAGCCGTCACTCCACGGAGCACTGGCTAATGGCCATTTTTGTTTGCGATCGGGCAAGAAGTCTACGGCAGATATGTTAAAACGCCCTTCGCCGTCCGCCAGATCATCGCCCCACCAATAAGCGGTGCTGTCTTTTCTACCCCCTCGGCAAGCATATTCCCATTCGGCTTCGGTGGGTAAACGAAACTCGTATCCAGGAGGTGTCTGTTTCTTTAGTGACTCTTGTTGATTGAGCCAAGAGGCAAAGGCTTTAGCGTCGGTCCAGCTAACGCATACGACGGGGAAATTGTCTTGCATGGGGAATTGAAAATTCGGGTCGCGCCAGCTTTTGCCCGACATGGGATCCCAGGGATGCACGGTAGAGGTACGAAAGTTGTATTTGGTCCATTTAGGGTTGAAGCATTGGGTGTGACCGCCAGGCTTTTCGGCATCTGTGACGTATCCAGTTTCTTCAACAAAGCGGCGAAATTGTCCGACAGTGACTTCGGTACGGCCCATCCAAAACTCATGTGGGACTTTCATCTTACGGGGCTGTTCACCTTCGTATGACTCGCGTTCAGTTCCCGGTTGAGCACCGCCTTCAATACCGGTTGCCCAAGCTTTTTCTTCAGATGTGCTCCCCATCATGAATTCGCCTGAAGGGACATGGACCAATTCGAGTCGCGTTTCTTTGCCCAGGTCAGCGATGCGCGCCGGAAAAGAGTTGTCTGTTTGCGCTTGTAAGGGTGGTGCAATGGCTGTGGTCATCAAACAAAGAGTTAAAACCATGGAGGCTGTCAAGCGATAACGGAACAATATCGGGGCAAGATATGTCATGGTGAAACTGCTTAAGATGCAAGGGATGATAAGGCGAGACGCTGGAACGCGGCTATTGAGGGACCGAGGTTTCGAGCTGGACATTATGTGGAGCAGAAGCGTCACAAGTCAAATAGTTGGGCAATGATCGAACCGATTGCGACAACTTTCTTGGAATGAGGTTTGCATCAGGAGGACGAATGAGGGGATTCTGTGAGCGATTTCGCTTGGCTTTGTTCTGTTTTCTCGATTTTCCAAAAAGGCATTCGGAGTATGGACCAGATTGGTACCGTTTGTTCCGTGTGGGGAAACTCGGGAACACCAAGTCGCATCTGTTCGTGTGGTTCAGAAGGTTGAGCTTTATAGGTGAGAAAAATTCGGTCCCACCAAGGTATACTGAAGCCATAATTGCTGTTGGTTTCGTCGCGATGTATTGAATGGTGAACGCGATGCATGTCGGGTGTCACTAACACCATACGCAGAATGGAATCCAATGGAGCTGGGATTTTGAGATTGCTGTGGTTGAAGATGGCGCATGAATTCAAAATGATCTCGAAGAGAATAATGCTTTCGGGTGTAGCACCAAGAGCGAGAACTGCAATGCACTTTATGATCATTGAAAAAGCGATTTCAACGGGATGGAATCGCAAGCCAGAACTAGCATCTAAATCATGATCGGCATGATGTACTTGGTGGAACTGCCAGAGGATAGGCATATGATGGGAAGCGACATGCTGCCAGAAAATAATCAGATCGAAGAGAATGAGTACGATGGCATACTCGAACAGTGTGGATGTTGGATACCAATTGAAAACACCGAAGTTTCTTGATTCAGCGTAGGTGGCAGCACCTACTGCTGAAAGAATTGGTACAAAGCGAACCGCAACGGAATTCAAGACCGATAAAAGCAGGTTATTCCAAGTGCGGCGGAAGCGGTTCTCTGTGCGTTGTCGGCGGGGAAGAAGCGACTCCAGGACAAACATTACGAGAAATGAAACAGCAAATGCAGTAGGGCGTATCCATGGTTCGTTCATCGGTATGTTCATTCATACTCTCATGATTGAAGACAGATTCTTGTGGATACCGGAACTAACACACGGGTTGATAATCGGAGGGTACTCTATTGCGAGAGTTGTAAGTATAAACGCGTTGAGTTGATTTGCCATCGAGTGTAACCAAGGGTAATTTTGCTTCACACCAACCAATGATACTCTCCGTAAAGTTGATCACCTTGACACCTTGAGCGGCAAGTTCACGAGAGTATTGGGCGCTACGTCCACCGACGGTGCAATAGGGAATGATAGTCGCCTTGGAAAATTGGGCTTTGTTCTTTTCGTATTGTTCCTTGGTAATGGCACCTGGGCTAATCGACACATTGTATTCGCGTGGATCTCGTACATCGACGACTATAAAGCTGGGCCTAGGTGGTTGGTTATTGGAGATTCTTGCCTTTTCGACGTTTTGGGAATGCTCCAGCAGGTTCTGGTACAGGTTTTTCGCAGAGAGTTCTTCAATTTCTGGTCCGGAACGAAAGAGACTGAATTGGGCGTCGGCAGGGCTCGCCGTCAGAAAGGTGAGGGCAGCGAAGGCGAATGTGGGTGTGCGAAGGAACATCGGTCGGGACTCCATTCCGAGGTAGCTGAGAAAGATCACGGTCTACATTGAATTGGATCTTAGGCGTCTCAAAAGGTTACAGGCGAAGTACCGATTTTGATCAAATATCTTGCCTGGGTCCTTACCATCTGTATCTCGAATAGAAATGTTTTGTTTCCGTTAAGTTCGACGGCATTGATAGCTGCTCATTGAGGCAACGGGTAGGAACTCAATCCTGTTTACTTCCCGAAAGGTCCTTTTGGCAGATGAGATGTTCCATGATAAGAGCTGCGTGGATTGGCTTAGTCGTTACTTAGCTTTCATTCGGCTTCACGTTTGCGCAAACGAAAAACGAGGTAACTCTTCTGGTCTCATTTCGAATCCAGAATTCGGAAGCCGTTGATCAAGATGATCACTGCGTTTGGTACAACCAGGCGAAGCCTGTTGAAAGCAGAATCTTATGCTCAGACAAGAGCGCGAATAAAGTGTTTGTTTATGACCTGCGTGGTGAATTGAAGCAATCTTTGGATGTGCCCAAACCAGGAAACATTGACTGCCGTACCAACGTCTCTTTGGCTGGGGGTAATGTCCTCGATGTGGTTGTCGTAAATGAACGCGAAATTCGCCCAGCGTTGCATATATTCGCAATAGATCAAAGCAGCGGGTTGCTTACAGAGCTAGATCAGTCCATCCCGACAGGTGAAAACTATGGTGGATGTCTATTCTATGATGCAGCAAAGTCCGCATTGTAGGCAGTGCTTACTGCAAAGTCTGGAATCATAGAGCAATACCAAATCCACATTGACGCAGGGAAAAAAGTGAATGGTGAGAAAGTAAGAAGCTGGCAAATCGGCTATTGCGAAGGGGCTGTGGCAAACGACGCGACAGGTGAGTTGTTTATTGCAGAAGAAGCCGGGTTCGTTTGGAAGTTAAGAGGAATGCCAGATGGTGTGGCGCCGGGTGAAAAGCTCAGTTGTGTGGGGGAGTTGGGACTAGTTGGTAACTTGGAAGGTCTTGCTTTATTGACCGTGGCAAGCACGATGCAAAAACATTTTGTA
>JBILTA010000025.1:0-19120 GCA_044371785.1 Pirellulaceae bacterium
GGGATCGACGTCCTGCTGTTCGAGCATCGGATTTTCACTGAGCTCTTGATCGATACGTTCTTGCAGCGCAGCGATGGGCATCTGCAAGATTTCCATCGATTGGATCATTCGTGGTGCCAAGGTTTGCTTTTGTAGCTGCTTGGCTTCCAGACCGTATGATAAACGCATGCCCGTTCGTCCTTATGTTGTTGACCGTTCTGGAAATTAGTCTTTGCCTCGCGGATCATCTCCGCGTCGCCGATTTCCCGACCGCGTTTCCTCTCTATTGTACCATTTTTTCGGTCGCAGGCAGAAAAAATCTGATCGCAAGCAACCGATCCGGCACAACAATTGCTACCGAACCTATTGCCCCAGCTACTGCTTTTGAAGCTGCGATTTTTGAAGACACTGTCACGGAATCCTGCGTGTGCTCCATGAAATAGTGCTCGTAATCGTCATCGAAATTCCGAATTCGAGCACCATCACCCTCTTCGACTGACCACGTGGACGAGCGCGAAAATCCTGAGCATGGAGCGTCTCAAATGCCCAAAAATTCGACTGCAAAACCTGCGACTGAACACAGCCGTGATCTGCTGGCACAAATGACACACCGCCCCAATCGAGGGACAGGCAAACAGGAGCGATTCGGATACCGAGGAACTCGGCTGGAAAACCGCCCGAAATCGGGGCCTCGGTAACCCCTATTCTTGAACTAGGCTTTACAGTCGGACGTATACCCGCCATTGTCGCTACCCGAATGTAGCCAGTGACCGGAATCTGCGATATAACAATCGCTAATGGTTCGTGGTTCCCTTATTTGCTCACTCCAGTTGAAGGTTTTCGTATGAAATTGTTTCGCGGCCTGCGTGCCCCCGTACTTAACAAAATAGTACTCCGTAAACTATTCGCGGGACTCATCGCTTCCGCCATCAGCATCACCGGCGCAGCTTCGCTCACCGCCCAGGAAGACGATGCACTCCTAACCATCGGTTCGAAAGCTCCAGCTTTGGATGTCGAACATTGGGTTCAAAACGGCAACGGCAAGTTCAAGCCGGTGACTAAATTCGAATCGGGCAAAGTTTATGTGGTTGAATTCTGGGCTACATGGTGCGGTCCATGTATCGCCAGCATGCCTCACTTAGCTGAAACGCAAAAAGAATATGCTGAGAAGGGCGTGCAACTCGTCTCGATCAGCGATGAAGATCTTGAAACCGTGGAAACATTCTTGAAGCGAGAGATCGCAGGTGCTGGCGAAGGCGAAGAAAAGAAAGACGCCCCCAAGACCTATCGCGACCTTACCTCGGCTTATTGCTTGACCACCGATCCAGACGGATCGAGTCAAAAGGATTACATGGAAGCCGCGAAACAAAACGGCATCCCTACCGCTTTTATCGTTGGCAAGAAGGGTGAGATCGAATGGATCGGTCACCCGATGGAAATGGACGAACCACTCAAGTCGGTCGTCGAAGACAAGTGGGACCGAGCTGCATATATCGCTGAATTCAAGGCTGCCCAAGAAGCTCAGATTCAGATGCAGAAGCTTTTCGGCTTGCTCAACGGTGGCAAGATGGACGAAGCTCTTAAGATGTTGGAAGAGCTCATCGAAAAGACTCCAAATGGACAGAGCAAGACTCAGTTCCAGATGATTAAGTTGCAAGTGATGCTGCAACAAGAAGACAAGAAGGAAGAAGTAGCCGCTTTTGCAAAGACCGTTTTGGATAGCGCTGCCGAAGATCCAATGATGATCAACCAATTGTGCTGGGCGTTTGTCGAAATGACCGAAGCAGGCCGAATGGACAATCCAGAGTTGCTGAAGAATGCCTTGGCTGCAACATCAGCGGCTTCGGAAAAAGCGGAAGCCGAAAGCAAGGGAGCCATTCTTGATACCCTATCTCACCTTTATCACTTGACGGGTGATCTCGATAAAGCAATCGAGACCCAGAAGAAGGCTGTAGAAGCAGCTGGCGACGAGATGAAGGCCGAACTTGAGACCTACCTCAAGAAGCTAGAAGAAGAAAAAGCTGGCAAGTAATTTTCTTACCAGTGCTTTGATCGTGATCAACAAGAAACGCCCGCTCCCCAAGAGCGGGCGTTTTTTTGTACCTAGACTTCCCTTTGTCCTGTGCAGGAAATTCCGCGCCTCAATAGCTACCAGATCCCTGGCAAATTCCCGATTCCATTTCCCCGGTTCTTGGGTAGGGGTGCCCGGGCTCAAGCCCTCTTTTTACTGCGAAACTCGTTTGAGAACGTATGCGGAAAATTGCGTCTTCCCCCGATTCGCCTAGCCTCCACTGCGTTCCAGCTACGGGTTAATCGAAGTCCAGTTACCTATGGCACACTATAGTTTTTGTCGGCCCGTTAATGCATCGGCCAAGACTTCGCGGTTGGTATACTCCAAGATGCTCCCGCTGGTTACTCCGCGAGCCAATCGGGTAATCTCGACCGGATACTCGGCCAACTGATTTGAAATATGCAGCGATGTTCCGTCACCTTCCACATTGGGATTGGTGGCCATAATCACTTCAGCAAAATTCCCTGTCCGGACACGATCTACCAACTTCTCGATCGTCAATTGCTCAGGACCAATCCCATCCAGCGGCGAAATTCGCCCTAGCAGTACATGATACAAACCTCGATATACGCCAGCTTGCTCAAGTGCCATCAAATCGCGTGGTTGCTCAACCACACATAAACGACTCGAGTCGCGACCGGGATCCGAACAAACACCACACAACGGCCCTTCCGACAAGTTGTAACAGCTCGAACAATATCGCACATTTTTGCGAACGGCCACGATAGCCTCAGCTAACGCGTTCGCTTCGCTCTCATGCACACGCAACAAATGATAAGCCAACCGCTCGGCCGACTTTCGCCCCACACCAGGCAAACGCCCCAGCTGCTGTATCAACTCCGTTACCGATTTGGATATTTCATTCATAACAGCAACTGCTACAAATCCTTGAGCAACTCGCTCATCCCTGGAAGCTCGACACCACCCGTTAATTCCTGAATTGCGGCAACATGCAAGCGACGCGCTTCACGCACCGCTTGATCTACGGCTATCGCGACTAAGCCTTGCACGTGATCCGAATTGCCTTGCACCATCAGTGTCTCTGCAATCGTCACTTGCTGAACCTCTCCAAGTCCATTCATCACGACAATCACTTGTTGACAACTGCTGGCTCCTCGAACTCGTTCGCGTCGCAAGCGTTCCTTCGATTCCTTCATCTTCTCGCCCATGGAAGCGGAATTTTTGAGGAGCTTTGCTAAGCCGGTGAGATTATTGAACACAGAGTTAACCCTTCCGTTCCAAATGCGATCGCGGTGTCGCTGGAGGATCGACTCGCAGCAACTCGCCTCCTAGTGTATCTACCAGTGCCTTTACCATAGGATGCTCGGCAACCTGCCGCATGCGCTGATTGCGTTGCATCAAACCATTGGGATCGTTCGCAGGTCGCATTTCCGTGGGCGAATTGGTTCGATCGGGTACCGTTTGAAACTGAATTCTCCCAGGTCGCCCCAATACATTTTGTAACTCGCGTTCAACCACACTCTTGCGATCGGTTCGCTGCAAATGATCTATGGCGTGCTGGCTCCGTTTCTCAAAACTCACACTCAAATGCTCGTTATCGACCCAAGCAGCATCGACACTAAGAGCAGCAAAGTCGGCAAGCAAACCTTGCAGGCGATCGACCGTCGTTCCCCATACCTCTTTGGCATTCTTCGTATCGACCGAAACCACCGGTGCTGTCGATGTCGCGACGGGAGTTACAGTTACCGTGGCCACAGAGGGCGCAGTCACCACGGCGACAGAAGAGCCGGAGCCAGACACCAGCGCCTGCGCACTGCCGGGACGATCATTGGCCGGTTCCACCCGGAGTTGACTCTTCGGCGTCTCGATAGGCTTCTCAACGACAGCGGCAACTGCCGGCGATGGCGCCGATGCTGGAGCAACGGCGGGCGCTGAAACTATCGGTTCAACGTTTTTTTTTTGCTCGCCCGCAGTCGGTGCGGCAGCGGTAGACGCATTAGCAGTGGGCACAGGATTGCTATTGGGTAAAGCGGCCGATGCGCTGAGTCCACTGGAAAGCGAAAACAGATCTTCCAGGCGATGCAACTGTGCAATCTGCACTAAAGTCATTTCCAACAATGTTCGTCCATGCATGCTGTGCCGCATGCGCACCAACGACTCATCCAAAATCTGCATTGCACCAATCAAACTCTGCATGCCCCAACGAGCCGCCTGGTCTGTCAATTGCTCGGGCGTAATTGAATGCACATGACGCAACAAATCAGGGGGGGCCCCCACACTACGAGTCATCAGATCCCGCAGATATCCCAAAAGTTGCTCCGCCAATTGCCCTGGCTCAACACCCTGTCCTACGGAAGCATCAATGGCCTGCAACACTCCTACGGCATCATGGGCAATGAAGCGTTCTACCATGGCCCACAAGCTGGAATCATCCGCCGTGCCGAGCAACTCCTGAACACTTTCGACCGAGATTTTCCCTTCGGAGAAGCTGAGGATTTGTTCGAGTAACGACTGGCTGTCGCGCATCGAACCGGCAGCTCGGCGAGCGATCAAAGCCAAAGCCTCATCGTCGGCGAGAAAACCTTCCTGCTGACAGATGAAGCGGAGCCGTTCTTGAATCGCATCTTTCTTGACCGGTGGAAAATCGAATCGCTGACACCGTGACAACACGGTAATCGGAATCTTTTCTGGATCGGTTGTGCAAAAGATAAACTTCACATGCTCAGGTGGTTCTTCCAATGTCTTTAGCAGAGCATTGAAGGCCTGAGTCGTCAGCATGTGCACTTCGTCGATGATATAAATCTTAAAGCGAGAGCGACTGGGTCGCACATTAACGTTGGCACGCAATTGGCGAATCTCTTCGATACCGCGGTTCGAAGCACCGTCGATTTCGAGCACATCCATATCTTCGCCCGCATCGATCGCTCGAGCGATATCGGAATCTAAATCGGGATCGGCCGATGGTCCTGTGCTGGCGTTGAGTGCCTTGGCAAAAATTCGAGCCGTGGATGTTTTGCCGACTCCTCGAGCACCCGTGAATAGATAAGCATGCCCAATGCGTCCCGTCCGAATGGCAGTCGCCAAAGCTTGCGACACATTTTCTTGACCGACCAATTCAGAAAAACTCTTGGGTCGATATCGGCGAGCCACCACGGTGTAGCCGGAATCTGTCGCTTCGTGCCCAACTTGATTCGCCTCTTTCTCAGCCATGGCTTAGCGCCTTCAAAAGATGTCTATTCAAGTAGTCGATGCGGAAAGAGCCTACCTACAGCGGATGAAACATTTTCATGATGCAGGAGCCATCACGACTGAGGGCGCCCATTCAAGAGCTGCCTACCAGAGAAAATTCGCTTAGAGAAAACAACTGTGCGGCAGAGGCCCTCGCACAAGAGTACCTCGCTTATGGCTGCTACAATTAAGTCCTGACCAGGTTCACGGCTCCCCCTCGCGAGAGCCCCTGTCGCACAGTTTAGAAGCTACCCTGTGAGGCAGCTATGAGAAGTAATCATATCCAGTGAGAGGGTAGGGGACTAGGCCCTTTACTCAAAACGGCAGTGCCTTTACTCAAAACGGCAGCGCCTTTGAACAAAACGGTAGGCCCATTGCACAAAACGCTAAGCCAAGTGCACAAAACGGACACGCATTGGTCCGTTTTGCGTCTAGCCGACTAAGCCCCTTAGCGTTTTCCTTGATTGCGATTTCCACCACGACCTCGGCCGCCGCCACCATGTCCGCCGCCGTGCCCACCGCCGCCGTGTCGATTACCACCACCTTTTTGATCCGGGCGGTGCCTAGCTTCAATATTCGTGGCAACCAAAATTTTGATCGTATCTTCCCAAGTAGGAATCGTGGAATGGATACCATCTTCATCGTCTGAAGATTCGATTTCGTCTGCCAACAAGCCCGGAAGGTTATAACCTTCACTCAAATCAAGTTCATCCGAGTCAAGATCGGCGGCTGGTCCAACTCCCGATTCGGGCCGACGCGCACCGCCACGACGACGGCGACGACGACCACTACCACGTCGTTCGGATGACGTTGACTCGGTTGGAGCCGCTACGTCTTCACCGATCGACTCATCGCTCACATCAGCGTCGTAATCAAGTTCGCTGTCATCGACAACGCGTTTGGGTACATCTCGCTTGTGTCGGCTTTCACGCTCTTCAGGTCGAGCCGCAGAGCGATTTTCAGTGATATCACTACGCGTTGGGGCATCACCGCGAGCTGGGGCCTCACCCTTGGCAGCGGAGCCACCACGACGACGGCCGCGACGTCGACGACCGCGACGCTCTGGCATCGCTCCTTCGTCGGCTACCTCTTCGAAATCAGCCTCAGCTTCCACTTCCCAGGCAGGTGCAACAGGACGTGGCTTATCTCCACGTCCCTTAGGTGGACCGAAACTCAAATCGTCCACATCATCGTCACCATCGACTTCGACGAATGGCTCGTCATAAATCGGCGTTTCGTCTCGACGTGATTCAGCGTAACGTGGTTCGGGCCGTTCTGTAGGGCCTCGTTCTGTAGGGCCTCGTTCTGTAGGGCCTCGGTCTGCGGAGCGTTCACCACCTCGACGATCTTGCGAACGACCTTCGCCACGCGGACGGCTACGTTGATCTCGGCCGCCACGTCGCTCAGGGCGTTCGGCTCGCTCAGGACGCTCAGTGCGCTCAGGACGTTCAGCTCGTTCACCATCGCCCGCTTCTCGATTGGCGACATCGCGAGCAGCAGCCTCACGAACATTTACATCACGGGGACCAGCATCACGGGGACCGCGGTCACGACCACCACGTTCGCGGCGTCCTGATTCACGGGGTTGTGTTTCACGTACCTCATTGTCACGCAGCTCAATTTCACGGGACTCGCTGGCACGGGGTTCACTGGCACGGGGTTCACTGGCACGGGGTTCACTGGCACGGGGCTCACTGGCACGGGCCACCACGTTTTCGCGCGGACCGGAATCTCGACCACCTCGATCTCGGGCTGCAGGTTCTGCTTGTGGAGCCTCACGATCCGGTCGTCGCCCTCGCTCGTGACCTTCTCGTCCCCCCGCTCCTCGTCCACCCGGGTCGCGTCCACTTCGCTCACGGCTGCCACCATCACGGCTGCCACCATCACGTGCGACGCTGTCACGGGAAGCACTGTCACGGGAAGTTCTGTCGCGAGCGACTGGTTCACGTGGACTCTCTTGGCTTGTCGATCGCTCACGGCTCGCATCACCTTTGGGCTGTTTCGGCGCTGGCCAGCCTAACTGAGTTAGATCCAACTCGTCCTGTTGTGATTTGCTTACAGGAGCCTGCATGGCAGGAGGAGCCGGTTTAGCGACAGCAGCTCGAACTTCGGGCTCTTTTTCCTTGGGAGATTCTGGGAGCGGCACGTCGGCATCGGGTGGTGGTGCAGAGAGACCAAACAAACGAGCCAGTGCATCCCATCCCGCCGATCGTTTCGGTACCGCTGGGGTAACCGAGTTCTTATCTTCCATGTTCTTTTGATTTTCTACAGCCTTGGGCTGATTGATTGAAGCCGAGGGGGAGCTCTTCTCTTGGCTCAGTCCCTCATCCATTTCACTGGTCTTGGGGATGGGCGTAGATGTGAAAGCAGATTTGCTTTCTCGAGTATCGCTCGCTTTTACCACGTTCCCTGAATCGACCAACTTTTCAGAGCTTTTCGTTGGTTCCACATCCTGCGATGGCTCGACGGTTCCACGATCTAAGGGAGGAGTTCCCAACAAATCGGCTAAGGCCTTCCAATGGTCTGACATGAATTCAACCGCAAACTGCGCGAAATGAAATGATGAATGTACAACGACACAAAATGTGAGCTGGCGTCAAAAACGCCCGCTACAACGGGAACAGATATTCAGTCTACCTCAATTGCTCGAAGTTCGCCCCGTCAAAACGTAAGAATATACGTATTCCCACTGCTCGGAAAAAGCCGGACGGCTCAACTCGCAGCAACTTTCGTAGAAGTTTGTGCCGCCACGAGCTCTGGAGCCCCCTCAAGCCTCCGGACCAGTTTCCCTAAACTTCTCAGGTACCAAATGGGCGACCAATTTGGGCATCGCCGCCTGCAACATATCCAAAACGAACTCAAACCCATCTTCACCACCATAATAAGGATCGGGGACTTCTTTGGGCCAAGCCCCGTCCAAAAAATCACTCAACATCCGCACATGGCTATTGGCACTTCCCGTCCCCAAAGCCTGAGTATTGCGATAGTTCTCACGATCCATGGTGACGATCAAATCAAACGCAGCCAGATCGCGAGGAGATAGCAACCGAGCCCGACTTAACAACACCACGCCCCGTTTTTCGGCCGCAACCCGCATCCGCTCATCAGCCAATTTGCCAACATGATACGAAGCTGTCCCGGCCGAATCGACCTCGACCTCGCCCTCTAAACCATGACGCTTCAAATAATCGAGCAACACGCCTTCCGCTGCGGGCGATCGACAGATATTCCCCAGACAAACAAACAAGATGCGTTTGCGATTCTTTATTTCTTCCGCCACTTTTCACACCGCCTCTGCTGCAACAACCCTTCGACACAAGCACTCACCAGACCACTCATTTCATCGTTGGCCAATTGTCCAAGCTGCGAAGATCCTACGCGAACGTCACTTACAATCCAAAATTCCGGCATATTTTTTCCATATTCATCATCTCTTTATGAAGTTCGACTGGACGTGTGTTAAGACAAAAACTAATAATAAAGTTGGTAGGGGGTGCGTGTTGGGGGTTGCACGTGCCGAGTTGCTCTGATCTGTCGAAGGGTTGATTCTGATGGGAAAAAAACAGTTCCACGTCGGTGACAAAGTGGTGCTCACCCTCGATAAATTCGGGGTGAACCCAGGTCCACGCGCCAAAAACATTGCGCCAGCACCCCACGGTGAACTTTATTCCTACCAAGTCGACAAATATTGGGTCGTTACCGAAGTTCGTACCGACGGCAACCTGCTCGTCAAAACACGGCGTGGCAAAACCCACTTGGTCGCTGCCGATGATCCTCGCCTCCGCAAAGCTTCCTGGCTAGAACGCTGGTTCTTTACCAAACGATTTCCCAGCCTAAATGGCGAAGCGACATCCTCGGCTTCGCCGCCATCACACGCCAGCTCAACAGCTGCTTAATCACAGTGGCTCAAGTCAGGAGTTCCCGCGGATTTTCATAGAACATCCGTCGCCGCCTCTCAACGCTCCAGCCCAACTCTTCTGCTAACCAACGATCCATTCGCCGCTGCGTCCAACCAGATCCGGCCAGATAATTCCCGTCGGGCGTCCTGGGAATCCCATCTTCACCCACCCTGATCGGCCGCCCCGCCAAATGGTATTCGCCGCTGCCACAACCAGCCGCATGAATAGCATCACTCACCACAATCAATCGCTCGTCGCCAATCAATCGCACCATATTCTCAAGGAAAAAACGGGGTAAATGGGCCCCATCGGCGATCATCGTAAACATGAGCCGATCTTTGAAATACAACAATCGCTGCAAAATATTGTCATGCCGCGCTAACAACTGTGGACAACCATTCCCATAATGCGTCACCAATGACGCACCCGCCTGAGTCGCCGTTTCAATCTCCGCTAACGAGGCATCGCTGTGGCCAATCGAAACCAAACAGCCCCGCTGCGCCAACCAAGCGACAACCTCTCCGTCGCGATCGCGTTCAGGAGCCAAGGTCACTAGCCGAATCAAGCCTTCCGCAGCGTCCCATAGAATCTTAGCATCAGCAATGTTCGCATCTTTGGTTCGCGTTGGATCATGAGCGCCAACAAAACCTGTAACAGAACTGAGAAATGGTCCTTCGACATGAAAGCCCGTCATCATCTGCTGCACGCGCGCACTCGAACTGCGCAACTTACATAAACGCTGCAAAGCAGAGGCCAAGTTCGGAATAGAATCCGTAATAATCGTCGCTAAAAAAGCCGACACGCCCTCCGCCGCCAATCGCTCGCAACAAGCTTCGAGCTGCACAATCGACAGATCATGCGCCGCAAAATCAACACCGAATGCTCCGTTGATCTGCAGGTCGATCGTTGACTCACAAAGCGCCTTAGATTCGCTCAACGTTTCGTACCTTTTCTTATCCATCTGCTGGGTTAGATTGCTTCTGCTGGGTTAGATTGGTGGGACCAGATTTTTGGGCTACACGCTCTTGGCCTGAGATAAGGTCGCATCATTCAACAACTTCGAAGCTGCTTGGTCGATAACCAACTCCACATCGGCATGACGCTGCAATATCGAAGCGGGGACTTGTGGAGTCACATGCCCTTGTATTGAATTGCGCACCGCCACTGCTTTGCGTTCATCGGGCACGCTACAGATAATCTTTTCTGTCTTCAAGATTTGCCGAATCGACATACTGATCGCCTGCTTAGGCACAGCGTCTAAATTGGGAAACCAACCTTCGCCCACTTGTTGCATACGACAAGCTTCATCTAATTCCACGATAATGTAAGGGGCTTCGGTCTCAAAGTTTGCCGGTGGATCGTTAAATGCCAAGTGGCTATTCTCTCCGATTCCTACCATGGCCAAATCGATTTTGTGACTCGCGATTTTTTCGGATGCGTTCTTGACCACCGTCATTGCGTCCTGAGTACCATCCAGAAAATGAAATGACCGCAACGGTACTCGATCCACAAAACGCTGCTTCAAATAACCGCAAAACGAAGCCGGATGATCCATCGCCACCCCAATGTATTCGTCTAAATGAAACCCATCCACCTTGGACCAATCGATGCCCGGCTCTGCCACCAAATGCGAAAGGACTTCAAATTGCGACGAGCCTGTCGCCACAATCAAGCGAGCTTCCCCCTTGGTGGCGATAGCTGCTTTCAGACATTCGGCCGCTTTTCGAGCGCTATATTTCCCCATCTTGTCTCGATTTTCCGCCACAGCCAAAAGCATTGCACAATTCCCCTGCTAAAAGGTTGTTTTTGAAGCATTGAGTGAAGCCAATTGTCAATTCCGCACATCCAACATGGCCCGTTGTAGCAGATCCCGCCCCGAAAATCCGTACCCAAAACTGGGGTAAATCCGACCTATTCATGCTGGAATTGGAGCCCAATTGTAACGGGAATCCTGCCACCTTCGCCACCCCACCAAAGAGCCTCAAGGGAAATCCAAACATCCTTAACGCATTGACAAAGGAAAATTAACCTGCAATGATATCGTCAGTGGAAACGCACGGAGGATCAACTCATCAGGAATTTCGCATCCACTTCAACTCGTCTTCACACTTTTCCGTTACGTTCGTGGCCTGTCGGGTTCAATGGAGAAACCACCATGACCAAAGCCACCTATTTCGTTCGCCCATGCCCCACGTGTGGCCGAATGCTAGAAATCCGCATCGAACTTCTGGGCAAAGAAGTTTGCTGCCAACATTGCAATGGCCATTTCGAAGCGACCGCCTGGACCGATAATCACGAGAACGAACAACGCATCGACCGGTTATTGGCACGTGCTGATCAGTACCTGCTCAATACCCATTGGCAGGGAAGCTATTACGACAACCAACTCGACTAGAAGAGCCCAAGCGTCAAAAGCTCAATCGGAGTCACCGCATCTTTTGAAGTTGCGTCTTTTGAAAACATTGCCACAGGATCCTGCTCGTGCTTGATGAAGTGGCGCTCGCCATCGTTATCGAAATTCCGAATTTGAGCACGAGCACCCTCTTCGCCTGAGCACGAGGACGATCACGAAAAGCCTGAGAATGGAGCCCCTCGCAGGCCCAAAAACGCAGTTTCAAAAGCCGCTTCTGCGCTGCACAGCCTTGCCGATCAGCTTGGAGAGATCTTCAAAATACTGAGGGTACGTTTTCGCGGTACAGGCGGGATTTTCGATCGCAATTCCCTCGATTCTCAAGCCTGCCAAGGCAAAGGACATCGCCATGCGGTGATCGGAGTAGGTCGCCAATTGGGCTGCCTGGTATGTTTTCGCAGGTCGAATCGTCAACCCATCTTCGTGCTCATCTACCTGGGCACCCAATTTGCGCAGCTCCACGGCCAAGTCGCCGATGCGGTCGGTTTCTTTGAAACGATTGTGAGCAACTCCACGCACACGTGTCGGCCCCTCCGCAAACAACGCCACAATGGCCAATGTTTGCACCGTGTCGCTGATATTGGACATATCCAGATCGACACCCTTTAAATGGCCGCCCCGAACCGTGATGGCGTTTTCCCTCCAGACAACAGCACACCCCATCGCTTGCAAGGCATCACAAAAATGGACATCACCTTGTAGCGATTCAGAGGAAAGCCCCTCAACAGTAACTTCTCCCCCAGTGATTGCCGCTGTTGCCCAAAAATAACTGGCGGCAGAAGCATCAGGTTCGATATCGTAAGCCAAGCCTTGGTAGGGACTCGGCTCGATGCGCCATGCATCGTCAGCGATACTGCTCACCTTTGCTCCGAATTGCCGCATCACTTCGGTCGTCATGGCGACGTACGGACGCGACACCAACTCCCCAACAACTGCGATTTCCAACGGTTGGCGGGAATAGGGGGAAGCTAATAGCAAGCCGCTAAGAAATTGGCTCGACACATTTCCTTCAACTTCGATACGCCCCCCCGGCAAGCCTTCCGCCAACAAACGGACCGGGGGACAGTCGGGGTGCTCAGCATTGAGACTTTCGCAGCGAACGCCGGCTCGTTGCAACGCCTCGAGCAAATCACCAATAGGGCGTTGACGCATCCGTGCCACGCCATCGAGGACAAATTCGCCGTGACATGCGGAGAGCGCTGCGGTCATGAAACGGATCGTTGTACCGCTGTTGGCAACAAAAAGATCTGCCCGGTGTATAGGCAATTCCCCGCCACAACCCCAAACGTTGACAGCGGTCCCGTCCGCTTGCTGCTCGACTTTAATACCCAAGCGATGCCAGCTATCGATCATTACTTCCGTGTCTTCGCTAACCAAAAGACCAGTCAGATGCGACTGGCCCTTGGCTAACGCTGCGCACACCAAAGCCCGATTGGAGATACTCTTGGAACCAGGCGGACGAATTCTTCCCTCAACACGCCCCACGGTCGGAATGAACGCAAGCTCCACAACGATCCCTTCAACTTCACCGTTTTCAACAAGCAAACACGAAACTAATTGGCGATCTTCCAAAGATGATCGTAACTGCGAACATACAGAGCGTTGCCCGAAATGGCGGGCGTACCATAAACCGCTTCACCTAACGTGTTGCGTGACACCACTTCACCTTTACCATCTTTGGCTGTTGGCAATTTGACGACAAAACAATCGCCATCTTGAGTGAAAGCGTAGAGCATATCACCTGCAATAACTGGGGTAGCCCACAACTGTCCCGCATCCGGCAAACGCAACTTCCAGCCTTCTTCACCGCTGAGCAAATCGGCGGTCACCAATACGCTACCGTTTAACGCATACACGACTCCATCGCGAGCCAATGCGCTGCCGCTACCTGGATTTACTTTATTGTTGGTCCAGAGCGACTTGGGGGCTCCTGCACCATCCCCGAGATCCAATACAGCCAAGCCTTTACCGCTGGGCACAAGCAAATTGCTTCCAACGAAAGTGCACGATGGAATGGATTGGCAGCCGAGTTCAAGCTCCCAGATCTTTTCACCGCTATTGGGCTCGACAAGCATCAAGCTCTCGCCGCTTTGTAAAACAACAGCCTCTTTGCCGCCAGGTAATTGGGCGGTCACTGGACTTGCCCAGTTAGCTGCGTTAGGACGCTCCATCTTCCAAAGAGTCTTGCCTGTGAGCCGATCCAACCCCATCGCAAACGATTCCCCTTGGCACTCGACCTGCACAACCACGGCCCCACCAGCGATGGTGGGTGAACTGCTCATGCCGATATCGTTGCCCGCCTTTGGAAAATCGTAGGCTAAGCCACGATACCAAACTAAGTTGCCATCCAAGTCGAGGCAGATGAGATCGTTAGAGCTGTAAAACGTATAGACTCGTTCGCCGTCAGAGCAGGGGGAGGGGGCGGCGTTGGAACTGGTCGGATAATAGAACGTTCGGCCCGTGGCTCGAAAAGCTTGTTCCCACAGTAACTTGCCGCTACCGGTATCTAAACAACTTACGGTCAAACGCTTCGCATCGACACCACCGGCACTGTTGGTAATGACTTTGTTTCCAATAACAACCGGCCCACCCACACTTCGCCCTGGTAGCTTCGTTTTCCATGCAACCGCTTTATTGGATTCGCCCCCAAATTCGGATGGGAGCTTTGCCTCGGGTACAACCGCGTTTCCACCGACGCCGCGAAACGTCGGCCAGTCAGCCGAAGCGGACGTAAGATTCACCGCACATACGGCTATTGCCAGGGCAACCCCAACATTTTTCTTTGTGTTCAACATTTTTGAGATCATCCTCGAGGCCCATAAGCCTGCACACCACGAATTGCGAACTAAAATATTGCTTTTCATTGTTTTTTGCCTTTCGCTTTACTTCTGTTCGCTTTCTTTGGAATCGGTCTTTTTAACAGGCGCTTCGGGACGCCCGGCAGCCAAGATCGCCTTTCCTGTGGCATCGCAAACTCGCAATTGAAAACTCCAATCTTGAGCCCAAGCTTGCGTCTGCTCGTTCTGGCAAACTTTGAGCAAGATCGTATTGAGTCCTTTCTTCAGCTCCGTTTTGCCCACATATTGATCGATGGATGAAGAAGCGTGATAAACTTTGTTGGACGAGATTTCCTTGCCGTTAACCCAGACTTTATTCGCATTGATGCAACCGAGCCTTAGATCGGCGGGCACAGCCTCTTCGGCAGTGAACTCTGCATAGGCATAAACGATCGCTCCCTTTTCTTTGTTGTAGAGAGCGGCAACATCGAGCAAGCCATCATCAGCGGCAGTGGTTCCTTCGATCCATGTGCAACCTTTACCTTCTTTGCCGGTGTATACTCCCGCAGGCTTTTCTTGCGACCTAGCGAGATAATCTTTCTCCGGGCCAAAGACCACATCGAAACCCTTTTCTTCGCGGTTATCGAACGGACCAATCAATTGCCAACTCATGAGAAAACCATATTGACGAGCAAGATCGACACCTTCGCCAGCATCACGCAGTTTGGCCGTAATTTCCTTGAGCTGCTCTGGATGGCGGGCGAGGTCCAATAGTTGGCGATAACCAGCCACATCGCCCTTCGCCTCATTCAATTGCTCGATCTTCTGAGCCACTGCCAAATAGCGGATATCCAGGCTTGGATCGTCCCCCATTTCTGCCAGCCATTGTTTGCGGAGTCCACCATCGTTTTGCGTTAGTAATTCGAAAGTCCAATAACGAGCATCGCTATCGTTAGACTTGTCATTCAGAAATGCCACCAGAGCGTCTTTAGGAAGCTGATCGCTTTGACGCACAATAGCCCCTGCCACCCCCATTAGCCAATTCTTA
This sequence comes from Pirellulaceae bacterium, assembly GCA_044371785.1. GTDB lineage: Bacteria > Planctomycetota > Planctomycetia > Pirellulales > Pirellulaceae > JAFLCP01. The sequence continues at coordinate 15,374 of JBILTA010000025.1, forward strand.
GCCAGTGGGCTGGCTCCCTCAAAGGCCTTCAAAACGGTGACCAATTGGGACGCATCTAGAGTGTTGAGTTTCTTAACGGCGGCTTGGGCTTCGACATGATTGCCACCATTGATTTGCACACTGCGCACAGCTGCCAAAGCCGTTTGAATCTGTGTGCCGCTCGCTGTGTCCCCAGCACCCTTGGCTCCAGCATCCCCGGCTCTAGCATCCTGGGCCCAAACGGCCGCTGAGTAGGACGCGGAAGTCGATGCAGCCAACCCCAATACGGCGCCCAATAGTCCATAGCGCGTAGCGCGAAGCGACGGCAGGGCGAGTTTTTTCCAAGAAGCAACGGGCATTACAGCCGAGAGACGAAGACAACGCACAACACATCTCCGATGACAATTGAGACGACCAAACATCGTCGAGCGCGAGAACGAATTTCTCGCCATCGATCGAGGATTAGTATAGCGTTGTTAGCCGAAGCGAGGGACTAGGCACGAAAAGGGTGGCATTTTCCGCAGATGGTGGGGCAGTTGTCTCGCAAGTTTTGTGCCTATCTTACTTTACAGCAACGGCGTTTAACCCGAAGCGGCCGCACAGCGGCTACAGCCTCCAGGAGAGCAGCTCAGCCTCGCCCCAAGCCACCCCTTGTCACCAGGAGGTTAACGAAGCGTGACGCCGAGCCCACTGAGTTACTGCTTGCAGGGAGTTACAGCATGCAGGGAGTTACAGCTTCTAGCGAATCACGGCACCAACGGTCATGATTGCCAAACTGGAAGTATGCATGAGCCAGTAAGGATGGTTGCAGGCAACCGTATGCAGCGTTGCCCCTGCCACCAGGAGTAGAGCCGCGAAGAAGATACGTTCACCGAACCGCTGCATTTGCGGCACATCGCAAGACTTAGCGATGGCTAAACCCAAAAATGCCAATATGGGCACAATCCATGGGACTATCCCTAGTCCCGTCAGTAGTACGCTTTCCATGCGTGGAGCCTCTGGGTCGTGAAGAACTCGAATCGAGAAAAGTAGATCACCGCAGGCTCGTCTGCGGGACGAGCCTGCGGTGACATTAAGACTATTTGGTCAAGAGCTTTTCAATTTCAGTGCTATGGGCGTTGCTCTTGACAACCTTGCCGGTGCTATCGATCACAATCGTAACAGGCAAGGTGAGAATACCGAGTTGGACGGCGATTTGGCTATCCAAACCGTTTTTGGTTTGCAAATGAGGCCAAGCATAGGCCGATTCTTTTACGAATGAAGAAGCCGCTTTCGTATCGCTGTCCAAGTTAACGCCCACTACGGCAATCTTTTGCTTTGCTAAACGAGACTGCAATTCCTTAAGCACTTTCATGTCAGCCTTACACGGCTCACACCAACTTGCCCAGAAATGCAACACCATCGGACGACCTGCGTAGGCCGCTAGATCCACTTTCTTCCCATCCAAATCGACACCCGTAATTGTGGGAAACTTCTTTCCTTCGAGTTTCAGACGGGTCAAGGCACCAGTTGCCTTCTGTCCCCAAAGAATGTCAGGAAAGGAACTGCTGGCTTTCTGATACCATTCCATCGCCTGCTCGCTCTTACCTTCGAATTCACGCGACATCGCAATGGTGACCATCGCTTCGGCCGCATCTTCCGCCGAAGCATATTTGGTCACGAAATCCTCGAGTTTTTGCAGGTAATCGGTCTGAATCGCATCAAAGTTGGCATCAGGTTGCTGAACCTTCAATGCATAATCCGACGAGATCACGCGATAAGAAACATAAGCCACTTGCTTGTCGGTGATATCCAATTCCTTCAGTTTCTCAGGCAATTGCCCCAGACGCTCGATGCCGGTTGGGTACTCGCCAGCTTGAATCGCTGCACCCACAGTATCAGCGAACTGCCGAATCCAGAGGTCGCGATCCTCAGGACGCTCCGCTTGGCTAATCAACTTTTCAAGCACATCTGCGCGCTCGTCCTGATAACGAGCCTTATCCGTAGCGGAGGTTGCGGATTGCAATTTGGATTCGACCGCTTCCAACTGCTCCATCAACTTGCCAGCCAACTTCATGGCAGCATCGGCGGACGTATTGCGATCGTTACCCTTGTTGCTTACCAAACCACCGGTTGAATTAAAGAAAATGCCTTGCTCGTTGAGCACTGCACCTTCGACGACCGAACGTGGAGCGTCGATAATGCGCCAGGCTTGCCCTACTTGAACCAAAGTTCCAACCAATAACTGGTCGCTGCCAGTGGTCGAACCTTCGGTATCCGTCATGGCGACTACGTTTTCGTAGACAACCACATCCAGCGTTGATTCGTCAGTTCCAGCAGGCACCACACCCGGCTTATCAGCCCCAAAATGCGCCCATTTGCTGGTGGCCGAGAGAAGCTTTTGCGACGCTACATATTCCTCGAACTGCTTAGCGGCCAAATCGATGCGATCTTTGAGAGCCTTAGCCTTTTCGTTTCCGAGCCCGAGAGTTACCAACTCTTCGCTGCTGAGCAAAAGAGCGGCAAAACGCTGTTTATCCTTGGTTTTAATGGCTTCAACGAGTTCCTGAGTCACCTCTTCGGCGCTGATAACTTTCCAGGAGTCGATCTGGCCATCTTTATTGCTGTCGACACCCCAGCGAATGCCGGCAGTACCCAACCAGCGAAATTGATCCGCCGTTTTGTCGAAATCGCTGTCGATATCTCGATAAACTTCGACTCCCCCAGCGTAATAACACCATCGATCGAGCTCTTTGTCTCCGTTGGTATCCACAAACCATCGCAATGCTTCGCCCGAAGGGCCTGTTACCAAAAACCCCTCCCCCTCGGGACGCTTCAACTGCTTCAATTCACAGGAAGCGATATCTTTGGGATCGACCTTCTCATACTGAACATCCGCTTGACGCGGCTTGAGCCGCAACGCTTGTTCAGCAGTAGGCTGCTGCGCCCAAACGGGCGAAACCTGCAAGGAAAATCCTAAAAAGCCGACCGCAACTCCCAGGCAATCGGCTACTTTTTTCTTTCGCATTCCCAGATACTCCTTGAACGCAAACTCCGACGCAAACTCCGAATAATTCCGCTATTTCCTGAGCAATTCCTCAACCACACGCTTTCAATTCCTCCTGGGAATCAACGCGGAATGGACTGAAGATTTTTGGATAACTAGACGATCCTCTTGGAGTCTTATCGCACAAAACGCGAACCAGGGACAGTGGAAAAAATTCCTGGACAGCGGTCGTTAGGGCTCAATTGTAAGTTGACAGCGACGAACCTTTAGTTAGGATTTGCTGTCCTGTTACCGAACGAATTAGCGAACGAAGCTGGAGCGATCCTTCCGAGGAATCCGGCCCTCGGTTTGCCAGTTCGGGACGGCGGGAAGTGCAAACTTCACGAAAGTCGCGCGCGTAGCTCAGTTGGTTAGAGCGCGTCGCTGATAACGACGAGGTCCATGGTTCGAATCCATGCGTGCGCACTGTAGAAATTGCGAATAGATCGTAGAAAGAACAGACCGCAGAAAGAATAGACCGTAGAAATTGAGAATAGATCGTAGAATCTGGGGAAAGATCGACAATCGCCTGAAACACTGGCAATTATCGAAGGCTAACCCAAAATACGAACTAGACTGTAGTTCGAACTCCCTGCAGTTCGAAGTACACAATGAAGCGAACTAGACTGCGAGACGAACTAGACTGCGAGACGAACTAGACTGCGAAACGAACTAGACTGCTGCCCGGGACTCAACACCTGAGCAGATCGCCTCAAAGAACTCAGCTCATCGCAATTAGCGTT
>JBILTA010000026.1:0-19062 GCA_044371785.1 Pirellulaceae bacterium
AAAGTTCATCGCCTTGCTGATAGCCAGGATTGCTATCGAGAAAAAACGCAACATGCGGATCGCGCCTGTTGTCAGACAGTAAATCAATTTCAGGCCTAACTCGGTACGTCTGCTCACTGGCTCTCAAGATCCCGCGTTGCAATTCATATCGCTCTCCAAACTTCTCTATCGCGAACGCGTCCAACACACGTTTTAGATAAGGCGGGGTCTCACGATTCCAGCAAGGAATGAATTCTTCAAAAAAGACCGACAGAAAACGGTAGGTACGAAATCCCTTACAAATCAAGAACCAATAGAGCTCACTATCTGGAGTCGCCTCGATTATGCGAACTGCGAGTTGCCCCCATGCGATCGCCAACAAAGGACTTCCCCAACAGTCTCGATCGACTATTGTGTCACCAGAGAACAACGCCGTAACTTCCCTCTCGTCGACAATCGTATCGACCATGCGTTGAGTCGAAAAACCTTTTAGAGCTCCCGTCACATCGTCGCGCAACTCGATAATCCACTGCTTCTCATTCAAATCTTCCTGAAAAGTTCTGAGCAAGGCATTATCGTAATGTCGTAGCATCAAACTAAACATCTCGTCGATATCTTGACTCGACAGGTCGCTAGGGGAGCGAAGTTTTGATTGCAACGTCATACCTATACCTACAGCGTCCCGAGTTCAAGATAGGGAACACGCTTCGATTGCATGACAGTCTCCACGCAATCCGAATCCCACGATACCGCAAAAATGTCCGTCTGATACTTTTGTATCGCACGATCTCGAACCGCTTCTGTCAACGGATCATTTTCAGTTAAACCTATCATTAACGCGTCTGCATCATCCGGCAAATGGGAAGCTACTGCATCCACCAAATCACCATATGCATCCACACCCTTTCCGAGTGCTACCGGTAAAGCACCGGTTACTAAAGGCAAACAATCTCCAGGCCTAGGAAATCGAACTCTGCCGGATAAACCCGCCCAAACATTGTAAAAGGGTCTTAGCCAACTCAACCACCAGTCGTATTCTTCCACAACCACTTGCTTCATCGCTCGCTGATCCCAAACCCCGAGCGTACCCACCAATACCCCATCAATCCACATTCCAAGTAAATCCCCTTTTTGCATCCCTGCGAAGACCGTCGAAGGAAATCTGAAATCTGGCTCCTTGTAACAGGGAAATAAGTCGCGTATTTGACTTACTTTCCCTAAAAGGCTCATCAATTCTTGGGTATCATTATCATCAATTGGACGAATCGTTACGTTAGCAGAAGGTTTTATGTTTTTCTTTCTTTTCGGCACTATCCAGGTATTGAGACGCCCCAGCTTTTTATAAAACGGCAAATCGGCGCGGCCTCCCAATAACGCCTCTGTCGCTGGCTTGTTTTCAACAGCTATCGTAGTCACATAAAAATCGGCTTTGTGGTCCTGATCCAATTCTTTCAAGAACTTATAGCCACGCGCTAACATCGTGCCCCGTCGAAACTGCGGGTGAATTCGTAAGCCAGACAGATACCCAATGTTTCTGGAGCAGCCAGCGAAGTATCGCTCGCGAACACTTCGCGATCCCATCCCTACGACCTGTCCTGTACTACTATCGCGGGCAGTGATAACTTGCACGAAATGCCCCTCGCAATCATGCGCTGCAAAATAGTTTGGTTCTCGACGAAACGAGACACTAATGATCCCGTCCATCCGAATATTCTGCAACAGTTGACGCAAAGCCAAATCGTCAGCATGGGTCGCCAATTGGAACAAAAGGCGCCCCCTTTTCTCTTGACCATTATGCTCTGCAAGGGCCATCTCTTTCTTCACGGTACTCATCGACGAACCGCTACCAACTCCTTTCTGTCACCTTCATCCCCTAATGGCATTCCACTCCGCTTCTCAATATCCCATTGGTGAATCGCGTTGATAAAAAGATAGTTTCGAAACACGTACAAACTACTTCGATTAACAGATTGCCTTGCGCGACTTGCAATACTCCGCCAACTGTAGAATTCTTTACGTGCCTGCAAACATAAATCCTCAAGTTCGCGCGGAGTCATTTTTGCGGGTTGAAATGGAATCATGTTGTATCGATATCTCGGGTCGGTCCACCAAGACTCAAACAGCAACTTCCCTTCCTGTTGCAACCGCTTATACAAAGGAGTTCCGGGAAACGGCGTAATATGATTAAAGGCGGCAATGAATAGCCCTTGCTGCTTTGCAAAGGCAACGGTCTCAGCAATCGACTCGGGGGTATCATGATCGTATCCTACGATGAACGTGCCATACACCGCCAATCCATGCCTCTTAAGATTTTGGATGGCGACTGCGGGTCCTCCCTTCATCAGGTTGAAACCTTTATTCATCTGCTTGAGACTATCAGGATTCAAGGACTCGAATCCAACCAAGACTCCCTGACAGCCCGCTCGCTTCATCAAATCGAGCATTTCTTCGTCATGCGTCACATTAATCGCGGTTTGTGTAAACCATTTCAGCTTCAATGGGATTAAAGCCTTCAATAACTCTTTCGCTTCTGACATCCCCGATGTCAAATTATCATCAATGAAGAATACCATCTGGTTCGGTTTACGAACCCTGCCGATTTCCCGAATCACCCGATCGACATCGCGAAAATTGTGAGCCCCTTTATGGAACGATTGGATCGCACAAAACTCACATCGAAAACGACACCCGCGAGCAAACTCAACCAACTGAATGGGCAGATACTTCTTATTTGCAAAGATTGATCGGTCGGGATCAATATTGAGTCGTGGTTGACCTGCTGCACGGTAGAAAACCTCGGGTGTTCCGTGGCGATAGTCGTCCAATAACTTTGGAAAAGTCTCTTCAGCCTCTCCCACCACCACAGAATCTGCATAGAGGGCTACTTCTTCAGGACACAGCGTTGCGTGATATCCACCCATGACAACTGGCACACCCCGACGCCGATACTCCGACGCAATCTGATACGCTCGCCGCGCCGTATACGTCTCAATACTGATAGCAACCAAATCCGTCGCTTCATCAAACGGAATCAGCTCGAAGCGGTCATCATAGAATCGTTTCTCCACATCGCTCGGCGTCAACGCTGCTATCATCGCTGCGGGGAGAGGCTCCATCTGCCAAGTCTTAAGGTATTTGCGATCTCCTTCTCGCCTTCCAACACAAGGATGGACGATCGTCAATCGAAAGGGACGGTGCGTCTGAATCATACTCTTACCTCGGTGGATGCCGTCGCCTCAGCTTGCGTCACAACGGGTAACTCAAAACGTCCACTGCTCCCTCCTCCCAATAACTCAAACGGAACATCACACGTGTAGAATCGATGGAGCCGATACGCATAATAGCGATAACCATAATTCGTCATCAAAGCGAATGGCCAAGATGCGGGAGTATGGCGCAACCTTCTAAAGATGTTCGGCCATGAGTAGGCGTATTTCCACGCAGTTTCGGTCCCGAGTTGCAATTGCTCAATGCTCATTTGGGCCGGTTGAAACACAACATGCTGCCCATCGTAAAGTTGCCAATCCTTTGTAAGGATTCGCCCTTCCGACTCTAATTGTTTGTAAAGCCCTGTTCCCGGAAAGGGAGTGACAATCGCAAACCTGGGCAGATCAATTCCACAATCGACCGCAAATTTTGCCGTCTTCATGAATACATCCGGTTGATCATCATCAAGACCGAAAACGAAGCAGCCTTGTAGCGAGATTTTTCTAGCGTGTAGTTGCTTAACGATCCGCGGGTAATCATCGGGATTATTGAATGCTTTGTGCGACTTCTTTAGAGTCCCTTGCGAAACAGACTCCAGTCCCATCAGTAACCCACGACAACCACTGCGGGCAGCCAAATCCAGCAACGGAATGTCATCACAAAGAATTGTTGTCGATAAACCATACCACTGTATCTGGAGAGGCAGCAGTGCTTCAAACAACTTCGCCGCGTAGTGTTTATCTGAGATCAAATTCAGGTCAATAAAGATTGCCTTCTTGGCTTTTCTGCGTTTGATATCCTCGACAATTTCCTCAACTGGCTTTTGCCAAGGCCTTCGTCCCCAGGCTGCTGGCACCACACAAAACGAACAATTATGCACACAACCTCGGGTCGCTTCGAAAACATTAGCTGTGAGAAATCGAGATTCAGGCAAGACGGAGCGGTCGGGCAGGGGATAGCCTCCCAACTTAAACTCTGCGCTCTGCTGATATCGTGCCTGCATGTTGCCCGCCACGAAATCTCTCAACAGTTTTGGCCACTCCTCTTCGGCGTAACCTACAACAATCGCATCAGCATGTTGCTGCGCCTCATCCGGCAGTAAGGTAACATGTGGGCCACCCAATACAACTTTGATCCCCCGTTTCCGAAAATGGTCGGCAAGCTCATAGGCTCGTTTCGATGTTCCCGTTATCACCGTCAAGCCAATGATGTCGGCGTCCAAATCCAAAGGGACATCCATAATGCCCTCGTCGAAGCACTTGATGGATGCCTCTAATTCTTTCGGCACCAAAGCTGCCAAGGTCGGCAACGTAAGGGGCATGTATCTCAACGATTTACCGAAGATCCCCCCTCTATGTCGATACAGCGGCCCCTTAGGTGAAATGAGAACAATCCGTGGCGAACTTACTCTAACATTGGCTGCTGCAATCATGTCCCCACGACCTCCTCGATTGATTCTGTCTTGTTCTCGTCCAGTCGCGTGCCCGGATCGCGGCGATGCAAACCAAACATCATACCCTGCTTCTTTTTCGCTTCCTTTGCATAGATCGGGTTGTATTGCAGGTAGGCCAATAACCGCATCGGAGAACTCAAGTGAGTCTTGAAATCGAACATTCGCCACAGAATTGAGCCAAGTGTATTCCAGCGTCGACGACAATCCCAACACGCCTCAGTCAACTGATCGGGTGTCATTCGCTTGGGCACAAACGCCGCATGATTAAACCGATACTCTGGATGCAGCCACCACTTTCCGTCATATAGCAGACGCCCCTCAGACTCGAGTCTCCGGTACAACGGCGTATTAGGATAAGGCATGAGAATGTTATAAGCTGCGAAACAGAACTTGTGATGCATCGCAAAGTCGCTGGTGGCTCGGATAGACTCGACCGTATCATCGTCGTGCCCTAGTGTGAATGCTGCCCAAGTCTGCAGATGATGATCACGCAGAATCTGAATTGGTTTCTCGTAATAATCCCATCCCATACGCTTTATCTTCTCGTTTCCACGACGCAAGAAGTTCGGGCCCTTCTTCATTCTCTGCAAATTGGTGGGATTCAATGACTCAAATCCAATCACATTCCCCATGCATCCGCTATCCACCAACAACTGCATGAGCTCCGGATCATTGGTCATATCCAGCGAAGCCTGCGATACCCAGCGAATACGCATTGGTATCAGGTCACGCAGGAAGGCCTTCGCCGCCTCATGGTTCGAAAGAAAGTTGTCGTCGACGAAGAAGATGAACTTTCTATCCTGACTCTCAATCTCATCCAAAACTTCTCGCGTGCGACGTACATAGTGACTTCGATTAAAGAACACACTGATCGCACAAAAGTCACATGCAAAACGACACCCTCGACTGAACTGCATCAAAGTGATTGGCAGATAGCCCTTGTTGCGAAACAAATCGCGTCTTGGCTTAATGCCCCCTTGCTGAGCAATTCCTGGCGGTGATCTATACTCAGGCTTGAGCTTACCCACCTCCGCATCTGCAACGACTTCGTGCCATATCAGTTCTGCATCGCCAATAAAAATTGAGTCGGCATGCTGACGACACTCTTCGGGAAACAACGTCGGATGAAACCCGCCGAGAATAACCGGTACACCTCGCAACCGATATTCCTCAGCGATTTCATAGGCTCGACGCGCCGTGTAGATTTCAACCGTTATCGCCGCTAAGTCCGTTGGTTCGTCGTACGGAATCTCTTCGATTCGATCATCGTAGATAACGCAGTCCACATGCTCGGGAGTCATTCCCGCCAACACACCCAATTGCAAGGGCTCCATTCGACCTTCATCGACGTAGAGACTATGCTCTAATCGCCCGATATTCGGTTTGATAAAGGTGATCTTCATACATTGACCTCCATCAAAACTCTGTCATCGGGGGGATAAACCTCGTGTAACTCCTCCGTTGCATCCCCCAAATTCATCCCTTGCTTACGATGAATCTCTCGTCTGGAAGTTATATTCGCTAAAGCAAAAGCAGCAGCATGCAACGGCGTTCGACAGTTCGCCCGCAGATCTAAAGCTCGTTTTCCAATACTACTCCACCGATTGAACTCCGTTCGAATACGATAACAACCTTCCTGCAATTGTTCCGGTGACATACTCTTGGGCTGAAACATACAATCGCCATACTTGAACTCTGGGTCCAACCACCACGGATCGCGAATCAATCGCCCTTCGGATTGAAGCCTCGTGTATAACGCCGAACCGGGTGTCGGTGTCAAGGGATTGAAGTTGGCCAAAAAAAGACGGTTCTCAATTGCGAACTCGAGCGTTGCGTCAAAAACGGCAGGTGTATCATGATCATAACCCAGCACGAAGCCACCGTAGATCATCATCCCATTATCGCGAATCTTCTGAATCATCTCGCCATAGCTACCATGCTTCTGGTTCCATGACTTCTTCATCAATTTCAAATTGCCCGGATCAAGCGACTCAAAACCAATCATTAACGAGATACAGCCACTTCTTGCCATCAACTTCAGTAAGTCACTATCCACCGCTACATCGATACTACATTGACAGGACCAACGAATTTTAAGCGGCCGTATCGCCTCCAAAAGCTCCCGCAAGCGATCCTTATTGTTAAAAAGATTGTCATCGGTAAAAAATACGTAAGGACGGTTTACCCGCTCTAACTCTGCCACAACCTCACTTACTGGCCGCCAACGCAGATTGGTACCATAAAAGGCATGAATCGAACAGAAATCGCAGGCGTAACGACAACCTCGCCCGAACTGAACCAGCGCCACCGGTCGATAACGCTTCTTGCGAAAAATGCTCCGGTCGATCACTCGCTCAGACAGATTTGGAAAATGACTTTCGTACTTCCTTTTTAATGTTCCCTGTTGAGCGTCTTTCAAAACGTCTGGCCAAACATCATCCGCATCACCCGCTACGACCGACCGCACATAACGCGACGTTTCGTCCGCACAAAATGTCGCATGATATCCACCAGCAACGACCGGGATTCCCTGACGCTCAAAGCGACTCGCTAGTTGATAGGCTCGACGTGCAGTAAATGTCTCAACGGTAATCGCAACAAGATCGACATCAAGCCGCTCAGGTATCTCTTCCAATCGCTCGTCGTATAACTCAACCTGATAATCCTTAGGTGTACAACCCGCCAAGATTGCAAACGCCAAAGGTTCCATCGCATCAGACGAGCGGCCTGCATATAAATTCGGTCGCACAAAAGCGATGCGCATCAATCACCCCAGGCTTTTTACCCAAGCAAACGTGTCACTCAATCAAATCACTGAAATGAGGCCTATCGCTTAAACACTCTTATTTCTTCCGGCCAATCCAAAAACCACCAATGAATCCAAAAACCAGCGCACCAACTGCGGAATACAATATCATCCGATTGGTTGATTCAGTGACATACAGACGAATCACCGAGTTATCGAATGAATTAGCTACACCACTAAAGCTGACCAATTGCCATTTCCCATTTTCTTGTACCATCGTGCCAGACCAATAGCTCTCTAATGAAACTGTCTCGCCCCGCTTAAGCTTGTATTTGTCATTCATTTTACCTGTGGAGATTATGATCTTTCCTCCATCAAGCACTACTCGCTTCTCTACCGTGGGATCCACCTCAATTTTGTCAATGAACTCTGATAACTTCTTGAATTCAGCCAAAACCTCTGCGTGTCCATGCGATACGCTGCCATCTTGCCAGGTCGCGACCACATCCGGGTGGCAATAATTCGTCAGCATCTCTTCATAGCGTCCCTCATTGAACGCTGTGTAAAGATCTTTGCGGAACTGATCTAGTTCTGCTTCCATGGTTACAGCACCAGAAGCTTCTGCTGTTGAGGGTGCTGTAGCTGAATTACCCTCCTCTTGCGCGCTAATTAGGCTAGAGGAAACCATTACAGTCGCAAAGAGACAGAAGAGGAGTTTCATCGTTGCAATCCTTTTTCAAACAGACACATTGGACTATAGATTCCAAATCTTGATGGACTTAGCGCATATTCGAGTTTCTTTGTACACTTTTTTTGGCCATATGCAAGAAAAGTCTCCCCCCCGATTATGCAGATTCACTTCTATTGACTCACCTAGCGTAAGAAGTGGATCTTTCAACACGCACAAAGCCCCACAAAACCAAATGCCTTAGCTCGTTTTTCGTGAAAACGAAAGAAGTTCATTTATAGGGGTCGCAAAGACACCACAAGAGAACTCGCTGCCTTCAATATGTATTGGCAGCGAAAGTTGGATTGATTCAATCACGGGATGGTGTGAAGAGCATGTGCGACCTGGGCAAAATGAACACAGCAGTAATCTTACCTCACCGCTGTGCTCATCGCCAAACTACGAATTAGCCTGAAATCTTATTCGCTCCCGCCCGCCCTGCTTCCACTGCAAAGGTCGCGCGAGTCGTCAATGGTGCTCCAGGCTTGGTGACGAAAGGAACAATCTTGTACTCGGATGTCCAACCCTTGGGCGTGATGGTGCAATCTACATAGCCACGCTGGGCGTTAAAGAACTTTACGAATGAGTTCTCTGAGTACATCGTGTCGGTTGTTTCCAACTTATCAACTCCATCGCCACCCGACGAAATAGATGTTCCAACAAACTCCGTCGCAATGACCGCTTCCTTTTCATTATCGAAATCGATCTTCAAATCGTTCACCCAGTTGCAATGAATATCGCCTGTAAGCACAACTGGATTAGCAATGCTGTTGTCTTTGAGAAAACTCATCAATCTTCGGCGTGGTACTTCGTAACCTGACCACTGGTCCATGCTGAAGCCACGCTCTTCGCCCGGACGTCGATCGACTCTAGCCATCATCACTTGCTGAGCCAGTACATTCCAAGTTGCTTGTGAAGCTTTGAGCTCTTCTTGCAACCATTGCTCTTGCTCTTTACCTAACATCTCGGCATCCGATCGCATCACGTCACCGACTAGATCGCTTTGCTTGTCGTTGTTCGGTTGATCCGTTCGATACTGTCGGGTATCCAAGACGGCTAAATTTGCAAGACGCCCAAACGACATTGAACGATAGAGACGCATGTTTGGGCCCATTGGAATCTGTACTTTTCGTAGTGGCATATTTTCATAATACGCCTTGTAAGCATCTGCCCGTCGTTGCATGAATTTTTGCGGATCGACATTCTTCTCCTCCGAAATCTCATCGGCGTAGTTATTGTCGAATTCGTGATCATCCCATGTAACCAACCAAGGAAAAGCGGCATGCGTTGCCTGAAGATGCGGATCGGTTTTGTAAAGCGCATGACGATTTCGATAATCTTCCAAAGTGACAATCTCAGGGCCGTTGTGCTGCCGCACACTATTCTTGCGTATTCCACCTTCATAGATGTAATCGCCCAAATGAATCACCATGTCGAGATCCGCTTTCGCCATGTGCTCATAAGCATTGTAAAAACCTGTCTCATAATGCTGACATGAAGCAAATGCCATTCTCATTCGTTCTGGCATCACATCAGCCGCAGGAAAAGTCCGCGTCCTGCCAATAGGACTGGTGTACCCTGCTGTATGAAATCGATAGCGATACCAACGATCCGCCTCAAGTCCACTTAATTCAATGTGCACAGCATGCGCCATCTCCGGCGTGGCCACGAATGTACCAGTTTTGATCACATTCACTTTGTCATCATCCGAGAGCAACTCCCATGTCACTTCAATGTTCTCTTGTGGCATACCACCACCCAGAACGGGCTGTGGGGCCAATCGAGTCCACAAAACAAAACCATCGGAGGACGGGTCACCCGAAGCCACACCAAGTGTAAATGGATTATCCAGTAGGCTCACTCTGTTACGAACAATTCCCCAGGACTTTCCTGACATCCAAAATGTAGCCGCGAGGGCAGAACTGACTTGCAGCAATTGTCTTCGATCGAGACGAGACATGACGGTAACTCCCTACGAGTAACGAGTGATCGGATGTAGTGCGACGCTGCCCATACTGCGCGAAACACAAGAACAGCTGAGGAGGGAAAATGTTAGCAGATAAGCCTGAAGAATTAGATGCTTCCTACGATACTTCATCGACTCTTCATTGTCGCCAGAAAATCCCTAAAGGAAGTAGAGAATTCCGTTCACCACTTTTATTTGCCCTTCAGGAAATCAGCCACAACCATTAGAACGTGCGATACCGCTCGAAACATTCGGTCTTCGCGCAATTGGCGCCCTGAATAGTCCGTACTCGGTGTCACCAAGTCACCTTCAGTATCTTTCAATCGAAACATCTGCTCGGCAACGATCTGACTTCTTTCACTACCCAGCAAAGAGCCGTCGGCACTTCGCTGTGCTAACGCCACAAATACACAACCATCCAACTCTTCTGGAGCCCCTGGCCCAAGATGACCAGTGACGGCAACACTCAAGGTGGCCTGCGGCGTCTTCTCCAACGCCTTCATCGACAATAAACCGGTCACCGGTTTCGAAACTGGTCCGATACTCGGATCATTCAACAAATTAGTCTCAATTCCGAGCCACTGATGCTTGATATCTGTTTGGTAAACTACAAGCGAACCACACAACCAACTTGATATCCCCGGCCATTTCGCTAATGTCGCAGCAACCAACCCAGCCGTACAACTTTCTGCGCAAACCAATTGCTCATCCGTCCTTTCCAAGAGCTCTCGAATCTCACCTGCCAGCCGTGTATTGAGTTCTTCCAAATGGGCCATTACTAGATTCCGTTTGCTTCAATATTGGGATCGATCTACTGAACCTAACGCCCTAACGAAACAACGTTCGTTAGCTACTAGCGGTTCCCGCTCTGCAATCTGACGATCGAGGACTTCCAATGTTGCATCCGAAGGATCCGAAGCTCTCTTCAATATCCTATCCCGAAGCATTTCTACTGGAGCATCAAAATCTAGAATCTCAAATTCAACGGCTAAGTCGTTGGCCAACCCGTAGGCCAAGTCACGCTGCCATCGCTTAAGAAATGTCCCATCAATGACAACCGAGTATCCCGCACTAATCACCACTCGAGCTAACTCGACACAACGCAAGTATGTCGCTCGAGTAAACTCGTTCGAGTAAATCGTCGCGTTCCCAGGTGCCAAACGATCTATTCCCGCCAGACGCTTACGTTCGACATCTGTACGAATTCGAATCGCACGATATTCTTCAACACACCGTTCAGAACCAATCGACTTGCCGCTTCCACTTACTCCATGCGTTATCCATAACTTGGGAGAAACTTTTTGAAGATACCTTTCCGCGAGTTCAATGTAGCCCGTCATTTCCCGAACCGAAGAGTGAGCGACCTCACTTTCCGCAGAATTCTGATGAACTCGTAATGCTGCAATTCGTGCGCGAACCAAAGCTCGGTATGAAGTAAAGACTGATAAGAGCTCTAGCCCACCGTAATCTCCACAACCTTCCGCATAGGCATTCATCAAACGAGACGCGTTATCCGCTTGACCACGCCAGTCTAAATCCATGATTGTGAAGGCTACATCATTCCAAACATCGATCCAATAAAAATCTGGATTGAACTCGATTGCATCAAAACCGACCGTATGCCCTTGCCAACGAATCACATTTCCCAAATGCAGATCGCCATGACATTCACGAATAAAGCCCAGCTGCTTTCGTCGCTGCATCACCGATTCGATTTTCTTAAGTCGAGCCTGAAGACAATTGTCTATCGATTTGACGTCTATTTCAACGTCCATTTTTCGTGCAGCAATTTCGATGTCCAAGCAACATTGATCTAGTTGCAGGCTGAGCGATTTGGACGTCCCCCATAGCGTGTCACTTGTTGCCACGCTCGCAACAGAATGCGCACTGACGAAATGTTGGGCCAAATCGTCGATCCATTCCTTTGGTATCTTGCCAAGCTCAGCCTGCTTGAGCAAGCAATCTGCCTGATCAAACTGGTGCATTCGCAAACACCACTCGACTTCCGCGGTCGGCTCTCCAAGCACAACCTCACCTTGATCGCCGTGAAGCCCTACGATATCGATATACAAAGAACCAGCCCAACTTTTATTTCGCTCCATCTCCTTCAGACAAAACTGCTGTCGTTTTTGTAAAGAACCGTAGTCGAGAAACGGAAAGGCTACGGGCTTCTTTAACTTATACGCATATTGCCCTGCAAGAATGACCCAAGATATATGTGTCTGAATCAAGCGAACCTGATCCTCGGCCACTTGAAACGCATGTTTCGAAAACAACCCGAGGGGATTGATGTCACTGGGCATGTCGTCAAAATTCATGATGCAAAGCCTTAAATCCTCTTGAACATTTTGTCCAGTTGTTCACGAGAGAAGAATAAAGCGGTCGGGCGACCATGTGGGCAATGATGCGAATCCTGATAATGATGCCGCTGCTGCAATAACTCGGTTATCTCTTCGGCCGCTAAACGATCTCCCGCTTTGATCGCAGCCTTACAGGCAATGGTGTGCAACATATGATCCAGCAAGTCGCGAGGCTCTGGGCGTTTGCCTGCCCCCATCCAAATCTCCAGCACTTGCACTAAAAGCTCAGCAGGCTTTTCCTTCCGCAACATTGCAGGGTAGGCGGTGATCAGTACAGTGTCGCCGCCAAAAGGTTCAACATGAATTCCAACTTGCTTCAATATATCCGCTGCATCTAACGCCGCTGCCGCTTCGGCAGGAGTTAACGATACAGGCTCTGGAACCAATAGCTGTTGTGTTTCAAGTTTGCCCTGCAAAACCTTGGTGCGAATTTGTTCGTACATAATTCGCTCATGCAGCGCATGCTGATCAATAATCACCATGCCAGTTTCATCTTGGGTCACGATATAACGCTGATGAACCTGAAAACCTAAATGCGACATCACAGGTGCGGTTGATGTGGGCGAATCAAAGCGAGTTATGGCAGTGCCACTCTCGACTCCATTCGCGGCCACATCCCCGGTCCAAGCTTGTGCGCCAGGAGGCAAATTATCGACCGGCGACAAGCCCTCGGAGTCGGCAGCTACCGGTGACCAAGAGGGCGGAACTGCTGAATGACTATCGTGACCAGAATGAGTCGAAGTGGGGAGAGCAGAAGGAGAGCCGTACCCGCTGCGTATTGGCGAACCGCTATATGGACCGCGATCGCTCAGTCCGTCACCAAAAGGTCGAAAGGGAGGTATATCATTGAGAGGCAAGCGGTTTTCGCGAAGATGCGACTGGACTGGAGAAGTCGTCGCCATGCCGAGAAACTGGTCACCACGAGTCGCCTGACTGCCCGCACCGTACGCATCTTGTGCGATGCTTGGGAACAACGTTTCACGCGGCAATTCATCACGTCCTGGCTCGCCACTGTTCGTCGAAGCCACAGGAGTCTTGGACACCTTAGCCGTTAAGTCCGTTGACAAAAACTTGTGCCGCAAAGTTTGCAACAGCTGGCCGTAGATCCGACCGGCATCTTGGAACCGTACTTCCATCTTAGTCGGATGCACGTTGACATCAACCATTTTTGCAGGCATGTCTAATCGCAGAAAACAAATAGGGAAACGCCCCACCATCAACAGCCCTCGGTAAGCCTCGCCTAACGCATGCTGCAACGCGCGATCCCTAATGCAACGCCCGTTGAGAAAGAGATATTGCATTCGATTATTGCTTCGAGAAACAGCTGGATCTCCGACAAAACCTCTCAAAACAATATCGTCAATCTCGCTATCAACATGAATCAAGTTCTCTGCAACTTCATCGCCAAAGAAAGCCCCAATACGCTCTGCCCAACGATCGGTTGGTGATAAATCGTAAAGCGTTCGATCATTGCTAATCAAGACCATGTGAACTTGTGGATAAGCCAGCGCAACCCGCGTAAACGCTTCCACAACATGCCCCATTTCAGTCTGCGCCGACTTTAGAAACTTGCGGCGTACGGGCGTGTTGAAAAAAAGATGGCGAACTGAAATTGAAGTCCCAACGGGAGATCCGACAGGTTGGGGCTCAACCATCTCGCCTCCTCGCACAAGCATTATCGCACCACTCTCAGACTCGCGTGCTCGGCTCTTCATTTCAAAGTGGCTGATCTCTGCAATGGACGCAAGTGCTTCACCACGAAATCCTAGCGTGTGAATATCGAACAAGTCGTCTGCATTTTGGAGTTTGCTGGTTGCATGTGAAGCGATCGCCAAGGGCAATTGTTCGATGGAAATACCACAACCATTGTCACTGACTCGAACTAATTCGAGTCCACCTTTTTCGACAACCAATTCAACACGAGTCGAACCAGCATCCACACTATTTTCCAATAGTTCTTTAACGACACTAGCAGGGCGCTCGATCACTTCGCCAGCAGCGATTTTATTGACCAAGGCGGGTGGTAGTTGGCGAATAATGGGCATGATGAACCTCCTGCTGACTAATCTTCTTCGTTCTCTTCCGTAGGATCCGCCGACGAACTTCGCGGCGCATGCCCTTCTTCTTCACGATACTTATCTAACTTGCGATACAGAGTTCTAGCACCAATTTGCAAAATCCGAGCAGCCTCCTCGCGATTACCACCCGTCATTTGCAATGTCTCTAAGATGGCCCACTTTTCTATGTCGTGCATCGGCTTCCCGAGCAACTGAGATTGTGCCGATGAATCGATTAAACCAGTATCCAACGTACTGTTACCCGCTGAGCCGTCGAGGCCACTCTCAACGTCCATCAACTCTGGTGGTAGGTCATCTAAATCCAATACCCCATCGGTATCCAGAACCACCATGGTCTCAACAAAATTCCGCAACTGTCGAATGTTTCCAGGCCAGTCGTAGGCATAGAACTTGCGTGTCACCGCCGGCGAAAACGTACAATTGCCCTTAGCATGGCGTTTGATGAACATCTTTTTGAAATGATCCATCAGTGGAACAACGTCATCGCGTCGCTCGCGCAACGGTGGCAAATGTACTGTGACAACTTTAAGACGGTAGTACAAATCGTTGCGGAACAATCCCTCGCGAACCAATTGCTCAAGACTACGATTGGTCGCCGATAACAGCCGCACATTAACCTTAATGGGACGATTGTCACCAACACGCGTAATCTTGTGCTCTTCGAGAACTCGCAGCAACTTGATCTGCGTGCTCATCGGCATATCGCCAACTTCATCAAGAAATAATGTTCCGCCGTTGGCATACTCAAAGGCACCAACGCGGTCAGTAACAGCATCGGTATAGGCACCTTTGATATGCCCAAACAGCTCACTTTCAACAAGGTTCTCTGCCACTGCTCGAGTGTTGAGTGCCACCACGCGTTTCGCTTTTCGCGGGCTATTTTGATGAATCGCTTGAGCAATCATCTCCTTACCCGTGCCACTCTCACCCGTGATCAGTACGGTCGCATCGGTTGGAGCGATGCGTTTCAGGCGATCGATGACCTGTTGCATCTTGTCGCTGACATAGATGATGCCTTCGAAGCCGAATTTTTCATCTAGCCGTTGACGGAGTTCCGTATTCTTTTGACGCAAACGAATCGCTTCGACCGCTTTGCTGGTAACCGCTCGCAAGCGACCAGGCGTAATCGGCTTTTCGAGAAAATTAAATGCCCCCTGCTGCATCGCTTCAACCGCTTTAGGTACGGTCGCGTGCCCAGTAACCATGATCACTTCACAATCGGGAAGCACTTTGCGAGCCTGAGCCAAAAGTTGCATACCATCCACATCGTTCATCACTAAGTCCGTGATTAGAACGTCGTAGGTATTCTGGTCGATCATCTGAGAGCCTTCGGGGCCGCTGGTCGCAACGGTACAACGATAACCAACCCGCTCCAGACTCTCGGTCATGGCACGAGCGTGCGCCCGGTCGTTGTCGACTATAAGGATCGAATATTGTCCAGCGTCAGCTTCCGCTTCGGCTGAAGGCGTAAAATCTGGGTCGGCCATCCAGGAAACTCTCCCTCTTGCCGCCTCTCCGGCGGACGGAACTCGTGCTATATTAGTGGAGCTTTGTGATGTAATACCATGAATGTTGGGGCGGTTACCGTAACCCGACATTGTAACAATTTTTTCGAGGCTTGGGCGACTGGAATGACCGTCTATTGTCGAGGTGTACGCGGAGCCACCACGGTTCAAGAAAACACTAAAGAAGCCATTTTACAGGCGACACGCCAGATGATGGCCCTAATGATCCGTAGAAATAAGATCGAATCAGCCGATGTGGCCAGTGTCACTTTTACGGTGACCAAGGACATAAACGCGGAGTTTCCCGCACTGGCCGCACGTCAAATGGGTTGGCTCGAAGTCCCACTCCTTTGCGGTTATGAGATCGATGTACCTGGCTCATTACAAAAATGTGTCCGGGTTATGGTTCTATGGAACACAACGAAGCCGCAATCGGAAATTCAGCACGTTTACATTCATGACGCCGTCCGATTACGCCCCGATTTATGCAAACTTCCTCCTGTAGATTGGTCCGAACTAGAAACTTGGATCCAGGAGCAAATGGGTAGCAAGCCACAATAGGCCCCTATCTTCCAGACGGATCATGATTAAGCGCCAATACACGTTCTAACGCCATTCGCATTCGGAGCAGTCACATGCAGTTGTCATGGAAACCAAGTTCATCCTCCAGCGCACTGCATGCGACCGAACTGGTTGCCCATGGACACTCACTTATCGACGCCGAGTTGCAGGCAAAACTTACTTCTCCGGCCGAGTTGCTGGAAGAAATGGGGATACGATCGATTGTTGGTAAAGAACGATTCTGGGACTGGCTCATCGGACTCTCATGCGAATATGAGAATAATATTCAACTTGCCGAACGAGTCATCGCAAAGACCCATGGTACATCCGGTCTTCCTCGAGATCTCTCGACACGCTTGGCTGGATTGATCCAGGATGCGGAAAAAGCTCTCTTTGAACAAAATCCGAAGATCAATGAAGAACTGCCCATGCGTATCGGGCCGATGCAGGAACTGTGGAATACCTATGGCCCAGGCCTAATGCTACAGATCGGTAAGCTTACCGATCCAGCGTTGATTGTGAAGGAAGCAACCATCATTCCCGTGCATCCAATGGTCGGGGGGCATGGAGGCGTTTTGCTGCAGAGTAATCGCTGCTGGATAGAAGCGGTTCTCACCAACAGCAACCCCACATTACCGGAAGTTGTTAGACTCGCTTGGCTCCTGTCGCAACTGGAATCTGACCTCCCAATTCACGGTGAACTCGTTAATAGCGGGCGGTTACCGTGGATATCTAGCATGGCGATGCTTCCACCAGTTCTTCTTGCCGCGGAGGAACTTGAAATCGGTCAGTTCAGCGATGACCAATTACTGCTAGCCATTGAAAAGTGGTGGATCCCCAATCCTACTGAACACAGCCTGGTCGATACAGTGCTTTCTTGGTGGGACACTTACTCCAATGAAAGACCTCCGTGGCGAATTGCGCTGACTGCACTGGACAAAATGCTTCAATAATCGATGTAGCCCCTACACTAGAGAATCAATCAGCATTCAGGATGACATGACATGCCAAATAGTGATGCTGCAAAGAAACTCAGTGGCAAGAAAAAGGGATTTTTTCCCGACCTACCAGATTGGCTGGCGCGTCTACTTTATTGGCCCACATTCACCTGGAACTATCTGCTGGGACGAGTGTTGCAAATTCGCCACTGGTGGGACAAAGTCGACAGCGGCCTATGGTTAGGGGCTGTGCCACTCCGCGGAGATGCAAAACGCTTCAAAGAGATGGGCATCACCGGCGTCATCAATATGTGTGACGAATACGCAGGGCCAATTCGCGAGTATCAGCAAGAGTCGATCGAACAACTACATCTTCCAACCGTAGATTTCCATCCACCGACCCTAGAAATGATCGAACGTGGAGTGAACTTTATACAGCATCATATAGCTAAGGGCGGATCTGTTTACGTGCACTGCAAAGCGGGACGAGCCCGCAGCGCCACCATTGCTCTCTGCTATCTCGTTGCTGATAAACATATGACGGCGGAGGAAGCTCAACATTATCTTTTAGAAAAACGCCCGCATATCAATCCACTGATCTATCAACGAAAAGTAGTAAAGGATTTTGTAGCGGACTTAGAAAAGAAGTCATCGGTAAAGTAAAAACTCTTTTCGACGCAGACGAAACAACTCGGTTGATTCATCAGCTTGTGCGACGATTTTTGCGAAGTCTTTTTCATTCAGTAATAAATCAACTAAAGATTGCGAGCCGATAAGCTTGACCAATTGAGATGCTTGCCATTCAGCGGGATGCTCTCGCTGTAAAGCGTGAGCTATCGCTAAGCCTACCTGGACAGGGTTCAGCTTACCACGATCGGTGATAAGAATCTGAAACCCTTGGCATTCTTCACCCTCGAACTTACTTGAAGCGGGCGTAAACTTTTCTGGGACGAAACGAACTCCTGCAAGGCCGTACGATTCTAGACTCGCGATAACTCGCCTCGAGTCCATCCATGGTGCGCCTACTCGTTCAAACGGAGTGTCCGTTCCTCGGCCGACAGACACGTTCGTAAATTCAATACAGCCGATACCCGGATAGAGAAGAGCCTGATTCAATGTGCGCATGTTGGGGGAGGGGCGAACCCAAAACAAGTCCGTTTGATCGAGAAACATATCACGGTTCCAGCCCTCAACCTTAATGACTTCGAGATCAACTTTCCAACCTCGCTCAGCAACCAACATTTTCGCGAGTTCACCCGCAGTCATTCCATGCCGCAAGGGAATGTTGTGATAGGTAACAAAGGATCTGATATTGTCATCTAAAAGCGGACCTTCGATATCGATACCGTTGATGGGATTGGGACGATCCAGAACAACAAAGCGAATCCCCTTCTTGCTCGCGACTTCCAGCGCGTTGCCCATTGTAGAAATATATGTGTAAAAGCGTGTGCCAATGTCTTGAATATCGAAAACCAACGTATCGATCCCCTCGAGTGATTGGTCGGTTGGTGCACGATTCGCCCCATACAGACTATAAATCGG
>JBILTA010000329.1:0-6354 GCA_044371785.1 Pirellulaceae bacterium
CTTTGGTTGAAGTTGGTTTTGACGGTCCGATGCGGCCTGATCATGTTCCTCAAATGGTCGGCGAAGAGGATGGCGAACCAGGCTACACAATGTTAGGCCGCTTGTTTGCTTATGGCTATATTCGTGGCCTAATGCACGCTAGCGGTATCAACTCGTAGCACTCTCCTGCTCGTACTCGTACTCGTGCTCGTGCTCGTGCTCGTGCTCGTGAAGGTTGGGCACTAACTCATCCCAACAACTACTTCGCGCAGGACACCCGGTAGCCTGGATGATTTGTTTCAAATAGCTGAGGAAGCCATTTCGCTCCAAGTCCAGGTTGATCGGGGAGTGTGAGCGTTCCGTTATCAACAGCGAAGCTGCGATCGATAAGCAACGGATAAAGTGTTGCAAGGTGCGCACGGACCGTTTCTTGCATGGCGACGCCCGTGTTGGCAGCGGCAATATGCATGCCGGAAAGCAATGTGAAGGGACCAGTGCAATCATGCATCAAGGTGGGAACGTTATAGATTTGAGCTAATTCAGCGATGCGTTTGGTGCCAGTGATTCCTCCCACCCAAGTTGGATCGATCATAACGAAATCGGCTGCTTGGGCATCTAGTACTTGTCGATACTGATCGA
This sequence comes from Pirellulaceae bacterium, assembly GCA_044371785.1. Classification (GTDB taxonomy): domain Bacteria; phylum Planctomycetota; class Planctomycetia; order Pirellulales; family Pirellulaceae; genus JAFLCP01. Next base: position 619 of record JBILTA010000329.1, read on the forward strand.
TGGTTACCAGCATCTCGCTGACGGAGATAGGAGTTTGTGAATGTTGTCGGAAGGCGGCCATGGCGTGGACCGAATCGGGCCGCAAGATATCTTCAAGCCAAAGCGGTTTCACTTCACGCATCGCTTCTTCAATGCGACGGGCGGCGGAGAGTGCAAAGAAGCCATGGCCATCGAGCATCAGTTCGATCTTGTCACCGACCCGATCGCGGATGGCGCGAAAGGGTGCTAGTCCTTCATCGATGTCTTGAGGCGTGAGGTATTGTCCTCCTCGTCGACGATAGACGGCATCAAAGGACCAAAGTTTCATACCGCGATAGCCGAGGGCGACCAATTCCTCAGCGAGTTCTGCAGGTGTGTTCATGCTGGCCCAGTTATCTTCCAGTGGTCCAGGTTGACCGGGATCTCCGTGACCGGGCCAACCGGAAGAAGTGGGCGTTTTGCGATTGCTGCGACCATAGAATGGTCCGCCGCAACTGTTGTAGACGGGAATCGAATCGCGAACGGGACCACCCAATAGTCGCCAGACCGGTTGCTTCGCGACTTGTCCGGCGATGTCCCACAAAGCGACATCGATGGCGGATAAGGCTCGCAGTTCGGCGCCCGTTCCACCGAACGCAATGAGGCGTTCGTACAAAAATCGCCAATGGCTTTCGATAGCCCCCGCATCGGCGTCCAATAGACGTGGGGCCATAAAGTCATGGATTACGGCCGCAGCGGCTGTTGGGATGTAATAGGTTTCTCCTTGTCCGATGATTGCATCTCCAGAGGCGGACTTAGCATCGGTGTGGATTCTCAGCATCAACAATCCTGGCATGATGTCGTGTGGGACCAGTGTTTCAAGTTGAGTGATTCGGATGGGCTTCGCGAAAGGAGGGGAAGGTTGCATGATGAGGATATTCTGGAGAATTGCAGTTAGAGGTGTGAGGGAGGAAGTAGCCTTGTCACTTCTTAGATGTCGATGTCTTCGCGATCATGTATTGGATTCCTCCTGGGGTGGAGAGGGAGATAAGTGGCGTTCTAATGCTTGAACCACAGCCTGCCCACAATAGGGCCAATCGAGTGTGAGAGTTTTGCCGTCGTGCAAGGTGAGGACAATTTCTTCTCCCCGTTGTTTGCCTCCATCGGAATCTGTGTATGAGTAGCGGTGCCAGTGCCACTGCGTGATTTCGGACCATGAAAAATTTTTGGATGGGTGATACAATTTCGGCACAAAATAGATGCCTTCATCGGTAATGACCGCTCGCAGTCGAAACCACCAAATGAAAGAACCCAAAGCGAAGAAACTAAGTCCGGCAGCAATCAAATGCAAGGGGAGTTCAATCGCAGCGACGATCTTTGTTAGGTCAAGAAAACCTACTGTCAAAATGAAAATACCCGTCCACATCAAGGCTTGTGCATTTTCTGCCGATTCTGACGGTATATTGACATATGTCTGACGCATCACACTTTTGCTTTCGTGCCTGTCGCGATTCTCGTGGGCTCACTAACCCTGTTTGGTTTTCGATCTCAATCCCCTCCGCCGCCACACGATGAGCCACACGATGATCCGCAAGAAGAGCCACCGTCGAAGCCACCGTCTGATCCAGCAGCATCTGTGTCATAGTTGCTACTATTGTGGTGTGTCTCCTCCCCGAACGAGAAGCCATCGAGCCAGGAAAAGAGGCCGTCGTTGTTGGCAGCATCAGCTCCTGTGATTTCTGCGTTTTCTGGAGCAAGGTCTGGCATTTGGGCGATATTGCGTACGTCAAACTCCACGTCTGGATTAAATAGAGGGCTTTCGCCCGCGTTGATTCCAGTTTCGCCTATAGCGAGCGGGGCGCCGCCATGTTCGTTCACAACCGTGATGTCGCGGGCTTGAGTGTTGTGGCTATGCATAAAGTGCGACCACATCATCAAATAGGCCAAGTCACTACCTAGGCTTGTGTTAGCGTCATAGTTTCCCAAGGTGGGGTCGACTTGGTTTTGGATGTTGACGTTTTTAGAAGTGTTTTGTAAGCCAGGACGTACGACATTGGTTGTGACTCGACGCAAGATGTGATCGACTTGAATTGTCTGCTCGATCGCTTGTTCAACGTTGTCAATAAAAGTATCAAACTCACTTCGTCGTTCTGCCACATAAGCATCGTAGGAATCTTGCGTCGAGAAGATATCCTTCATCTTTCCTTCAAGAACCTGAGTATCTTCGGACGCTTGCTGCAGTTCACTGTCAAGGCCGCTGATTTCAATGCGAATGGGATAAACGCCGGGACGGTGGACGCGTTCAATGGTAACTCGCATCGCGACTGTTAAGTACGTAAGCTGATGTTCGAACAGGAGTCGCAACTCTTGAAAGGACGTTTGGTCTGAACTGGTGGTTGCAGCTTTAGCCATCGCGATGGCTCGCTCAAAGTCGTTTTGATCGTTGCCCTGAGGGTCCTCGTAGAGAACTCTTTGGTCGAGACTGATCTCCGCGATATCGGTGACACCAATGGAACGGAATGCACGATTGAAATCTTGCAAGATCGAAAAAGCTGTGAACGATTCGTGTTCTTCTTTCGTGGCAATTGCATTAGCGGTGATGATTTCTGCCAAGCGTCGAAAGCCACGTGTCGGCTTGCGGCGGATTTGGGTTAATTGCGAAGGGTCGATCGTAAGGGTCGAGGCAAAATACATTCCTAGGCTCTCCTACTGTGCATCGCACATACCGCAATCAGCTGTGCCTGTTCCTGATAAATTCCACCAATTCGCGTCGGGTGGACCAAACTTCTGACGGTACAACTCTAGCGTATGTTGATATTGAACGGAACAAGACTGCCCCGCCGTGGCAGGATCATGATGGATGAACTTACCAAATTGCTCCTGACAAAACGCGGCATAATGCCGAGTGAACAAGATAAACTCGTGCCAAACTAGGTCGATGCGATGGGATGGCGTACAGGCCATTGAACGACTCTCATGGGCTAGCACAAGAAACTTGAGGGTTTCCTCAAGGCCACGTTGGCAATCGTTGGTAGATGCAAGAGTGGCTTTTGCAATTTTCTGAAGTAACTCTGGGTGTTTTTGGAGTAACTGTTGTGCGAGTGTTTGCGGATTAAGCATCGATGATCGGCATTTAGAAATTCGGATTATGTTTGCGGAGCAGATTGCGTCCCATTTTGGCTGTTCTATTTCTTGGGGCTAGTGGGTCATGCAAAGCTTCTAACTCCCAGCAGCAATGCAGCCCAAAGATGTCCGCTGGATCCATGGACACATTGGTCTCGCCGATCAAGGAGTGCGTGACCGAGCCTACTAAAGCGACACCGTCGCGCAGTCCTTGATCGCCGACGGGGTGCTCGTATTCGTACTTCACCAGATATAACCGACATTGCTGATGGCGGGGTAACCAGAAGAGCTCGCGAGTTTCCAAAAGCTTCATTCGATCTGGTGCACGTCGGAGTTCGCTTTGAGATTCCAGCCAATGTGAAGTTTGCGCTAAAGCTAAGAACTCCGCCTGGCGGGCCTCCGCTGGAATTAGCGCTTCCATACCAATCTCTTGAAGCTTGAGCTGAGTTTCATAACTGCGATGAACATCATGGCAGCGCTGGACCAAGGATTTCATCTCTTCGGGATCGCCAAGGGAAGCTCGCGTCACGCTGGCGAGAAAAGCAATAGAAGGATCAGGGTGTTGATCGGCCAGCAACAACAGAATTTCGCGATGGGCTGGCTCAAGCAATGTGGCGGAGTGTACCGCAGCTCGCGCAAACTCCAACGGCCGATTGCTTTGAGGGTGAAGATAACTTTTTAGCTTTTCCAATCCCATCGGGCCATTGAAGGCATGCGGTACGAGTTGTTGCGTCTCTGCAATGTGATCGCATAGTTTCAAAAAGGCCAAGCACGCTCGGCCTGGAGGTAGGTGTTTGGCTAAGGCTTGTATAAACGGTTTCAAATAGGGATGTTGATCGCGATACGTAGCAAGGATGATAAACCAAATCGGATCGTTGGGGGCAATTGGATGCAGGATTGCTTTATAGATCCACGAGACATCGTCCTTTTGGCGATATTGCGCCAAAACTTCGAGAACGCTCATCAAGTCATGATCCTGATGTGGCTTGCCAGCTAGTGCATCTGCAACATACCAACGAAGTACGGGAAGGCCTTTGTCAATAATGGTTCGTTGAAGTGGTTCGTCTTGAACACCGCGAAAGAAATGTGCGAGAAAAGGCAAAGGGTGTTGTTCGGTGGAAGTGAGCAGTTCGCTGTTATTGTGGAGTGCGTCTAGGGTGTGACAAAGGGCATGCACTTCACTTTCTGTCGTGATGACATGTTGGCCAAATTCGGCGAGTTGCAGCTCTAGGTTCCCACCTTCGAGAGTCCATTGTTCTAAAGTACGACAGAAGGAGACTGAGATTTCAATCATGGTGGCACCCTAAAAGTTACTGGACCAAACGCACCCGCACTTTCTAATTAAGAAGAAAATATCTGCCCTTATTTGGGGGTTAGTGTATCTCTGGTGCGTATTGGTTGCCAGAGTTTTCTCTATTTGCGGTCGGATTTGGGCCGATTTGCGCGGGATGGAGCCAGAAACAGTCGGTATTTGGACGGGTTGGCTCAGCGGGGTGTCCGAATTGTTTCAAGTGCTGACAAAATCGTTATTTCCTGGATTTTTGGGGGAGTGTCGGTTTGTCAGCGCTTAAATCAAGGCAAACTCAACCCCATTTCCGTGGGAACTTTATGGTGATTGGAGTATCATAGGGGTAGTTGTTCAAGGTCCGCTAATAGTCCATTTAGGCTACCTCATTTGTGTGTGTTGCCGGTAGCCCAATGGCGTGGGAAGAGTAGATTTCGAGGTACGACTCGTCATGAAACGAAGTCTGTCGAATACAAGTCAGTCGAAAGTAAATGGATTTACACTGGTTGAGTTGCTCGTTGTGATTGCCATCATCGGCGTGTTGGTTGGATTGCTTTTGCCTGCCGTGCAATCGGCTCGCGAAGCGGCTCGGCGCATGCAATGTGGCAATAACATTCGGCAGCTCGCTTTGGCGGTTCACAACTTTGAGTCGACGAATCGTTATTTGCCTCCAGTTCGATTCACGCCGAAGCCGGGTGATACTGCGGAGTACTCGTGTGGTGGGACACAACCGACATGGTTCGTTCACATTATGCCGTACATTGAAATGAACAATCAGGCAAATCAATGGAGTATTTTTGCCGGTTGGGAAACGCATCCGCAGTTGTTGCGTGAAACGGCATCTTCGATTTTTTATTGTCCATCAAAGCGGGCTGGACTAGCGATTGGGACATCATCGGTGGGTGGCTCGAGTCCGGGACGTTTACCCTGTGGTTGTCCTATTCCAGGGGGTTCCGGTTCGGTAGCCGTTACCGGTGCATTGGGTGATTACGCTGCAAATCATGGCGATATGAGTCCCGGTTCCGTTGGTTTGCCTACAGATTTTTATTACGGTGGTAACGGAACAGGCCCCTTGATTTCCAGTCGCCCGATATGTCGTAGTGGTACAGTGATCGGTTGGGCTGACAAGATTAAATTTGCAAGTATCGCTGACGGAACCAGCCATACATTGTTGGTGGGTGAAAAGCATCTAGCGATTCAGTGGCTGGGGCGATTCCCAGAAGATGGGCCGATCTATGATGGCGATTCTTTACCAAGCTCAGCACGAGTGACAGGTCCAGGGCAGCCATTGGGCAAAGGCCCACATGACACCGTCTCGACCTACTATAGTTTTGGTAGTTGGCATCCTGGCGTTTCTACCTTTGCTATGG
>JBILTA010000330.1:0-6336 GCA_044371785.1 Pirellulaceae bacterium
TCACTGAAAACTGAAAACTGAAAACTGAATCACTGAATCACTGAATCACTGAATCACTGAATCACTGAATCACTGAATCACTGAATCACTGAATCACTCAAAACTACCCCATTTCCTCATCAGGAAATTCAAACTTCCTCTGATTGGCCGAATAGAACTTGGTGATATCAATCCCTTGTCGTTGTTCCTCTTCCATCAATTTTAAACGCATTTCTAAACGTTCGACGCGACGCATCAATTGTGGCACGAGTTCGGGTATTGGATCGCGAGCTTCGATCCGAGGAACAGGGGGATAACCGAGATGTCTTTGCATTGCGGCAAACAAAAACAGCGGATCTTTCTTACGATTTGCGGAAGCTATCTTCCCTTCTTTGGCTCCGAACAAGATGGGGGCTTCGGGTGGACCTGCATCACCACCCTTTTGACGCTGTCTACGGGTTTCATATTCGTCGCTGCGCACATAAATCAAATCAGCCAGGTCCACCAACCCCAACTGGCGGCGCACGATCAATAGCCATTCGCTCCATTCTTTGCTGTACGCATCATCTTCACTCATCGACTTTAGCCCGCGATCGTAGCTGAGCCGATTGCGGCAAATGGCTTCAAATTGAAAAAAGAAGTAGCCTTGTCGCGAATCGCTGTTGGCTCGGTATTCCGCTTCGAATTGCAGAATCTTCAACGCCGTCTTAAAGTCGAAGCGTCCTGAATCACGCTCTGCTTCAGCCACCAGATAAATTTGAAACGGTGAAAAGTAATGTTTCAGAATTTCCATTCCTTTAGCCATGACACCGCGGTGTTTTAATTCTGCGGATAACATCTCGATGGCCATCGGAAGCTTAGCGGTCGCCAGCAGTTCATGTCGTGTTTGATCGAGTAGATCTTGGAGGGTTATTTCACGATTGAGGCGTTCCAGCAATGTGCGAAAAAAGTACGCTTGTTCGACATATTCTTCGCGAGGCAACATGTTACTGGATCCTAAAGGCTGTGAACGGCTGCGTTACAGATGTTTCTTTAAAAATTCGACCGCTTTAGTTCGGGCCTCTTGGTTTATGAAAGTCATTAAATGTCCTTGTCCATCAACTTGCATAAACTCGGATTCGATGCCGCACTTTTGCAATTCGTCGTGCAAACAACGACTGTTATGCAGTGGCACTAAGCCATCTTCGTCGCCGTGAAAGAAAAAGAAAGGTGGATCTTCGGGCGAAGCATAGAGTTTTGGAGAAGCAGCTTTGTAGACATCTGGCTTTTCTGCGCGTGAGCCGCCGAGCCAATACGCGAGGGTTCGGTTCTTTAATTCCAACTCACTAAAATCGCAAGGGGCGCCACCAGCCACAACAGCCTTGATCGCTGGCTGATCGGATGTTGGATTACATGCCAAGAGAGCGGCCAAGTGTGCGCCAGCGGAGTAACCGTAAACACCGATACGTTTTGTATCGATACGGTATTGAGCCGCTTCTGTGGCCACCCACTTTAGAGCTGCGCGACAGTCATCGACTTGAGCGGGAAATTTATGTTTGGGAGCCAGGCGATAGTTAATGTTGAATACGACAAAGCCAGCTCGAGCTAATTCGCGGGCGTGGTCCGCCATATTCCATTTATCGCCTGTAGCCCAACCGCCTCCATGAATGAGGATCACGGCCGGCCGCAGTTCAGCATCTGCGAGGCGGTAGAGGTCTGCTTGCAGTTTTTCTCCGTCGACTTGATGGAAAGTAATGTTCCGTTGAACATCAAGCTTGGGCTCAGTTCCCCTGGCAGTTACCGCACAACATCCCATCCAGAGCAACAGAACGACAACCACCATTCTTGTCATACGCGTTCTTCTCCGGCAAATAAGTGGTTTCAGAGCTCGTTTTTCGGCCCGGCCATCCCAGGACACCGGGTCGCCTCTTCATCATATTCGTCCCGGCAATGATTCCAAAACAACATTCCCCCCTTTAGATTCCAGTTTTTTGACGGAATCCAGGAGGCTTCGAGGGCCTTCACATCGGAACGAACCTGGGTAAAGCTTGCTCGATCCGTTACAATGGAAGCGGACGTTCTTTTTCGATTACCGCACTTCCCTCTATCAAAACTGTGTTTCCAAAGATGCCGACGCGAAATGCTGCCGGGGGTGTTCCAGATCCCTCTTTTGATCCTACCTCAGATTCTGCATTGGCATCGTCGGGTCAATTCAGCACGATCGGCGCGGCGGTTGACGCGATTCGACGTGGCGAAGTTGTGATTGTAGTGGATGCCGAAGATCGAGAGAACGAAGGGGACTATATCTGTGCGGCTCAATTAGCTACGCCAGAAACCATCAACTTTATGTTGGGTGGCCATGGTCAACTTTGTGCACCCATTCTTCCCTCGGCCTGTCAGCGTTTACAACTTTCGCCGATTGTGGATCGCAATACGGCACCACTGCAGACCGCTTTTATGACGCCGGTCGACCATGCAGGCTGCAAGACGGGAATCACCGCTGGTGAGCGGGCTGAGACTATTCGTCGCCTCGCTTCCCCCACCAGTGTGCCAGAGGATTTTGTACGTCCAGGGCACGTTTATCCATTGCTAGCTATGGAAGGTGGCGTGCTGCGACGGGCGGGGCACACCGAGACGGCGGTCGATTTGGCTCGAATGGCCGGACTGACACCCGCGGGTGTATTATGCGAGATCTTGAATGATAAAGGGGAGCGAGCAACCCGAGAGGATCTGCGTCGTTTGGCGGACAAGCACAAATTAGAAATTATTTCGGTCGAGCAATTAATTGCTCATCGGCGGCTGAACGAGAAATTAGTTCAGCGAAGTGCTCAGGCGAAGTTGCCGACGAAGTTTGGTGAGTTCGAGATCATCGTTTACCAGATTCAGTATGAAGATCACGAGCCGATCGCCTTAATTTTTGGTGACATAACCGCAGATGGCCCACCTCCACTGGTACGTATGCACAGTAGCTGTTTCACGGGCGACCTGATCGATTCACTCCGTTGCGATTGCGGTGACCAGCTTCGTTTAGCATTGGAAGCGATCTCACGGGAAGGTCGTGGGGTACTGGTCTATTTGCTGCAAGAAGGCCGTGGCATTGGACTTACGCAAAAGATAAAGGCCTACGCTCTTCAGGATCAAGGGCTCGATACTGTTCAGGCGAATCATGCTTTAGGATTTAAGGCAGATATGCGGGACTACGGTGTCGGTATCCAGATCTTGAAAGACTTAGGCCTAAAAGAGATTCGTTTGTTAACCAACAATCCGAAGAAAACGGAAGCCTTCAATTTGAGAGGTTTCGACTTAAAAGTCGTGGATCAGGTCCCCATCATCCCGCCCATCCACGAATTCAACGCATCTTATCTAGCCACCAAAAAGGAGAAAATGGGGCATAAACTCCCCATTGAATAAGGAAGCCAGCTCCCTTAATGGGGACTTTTTTTCCTAAAAACCTACCCTAAAGTCGGTTAGATTGAGATAGCGTAGTTTTCATAAGCAGCTACGATAATTGTATGAATTGCGCAGATTTTGCCGATACCACAGATTGCAACAAGCAATCATGATGGAGTCCGGAGAACTGTCATGGGCGAACCACAAACTGAAGTTGTGATGGTAAATGGGGACAACTATCGAAGAGTCGATGGTTAGGTAGCCGACACTCCATTAAGGGTGTTAACTTTGGCAATCTATGCTGTTGGACACTGAGAATCCTCTAGACCGCGATCCGGAGATGTCGTACTCTCGGGACTGTGTTCGCGATATTGTTTTTGATCTTTCCCAAATGGTCTTTCACGATGACTACCTACAGTCTCGATTACATCGACGACCTGTACGTTCAATATATCAAGGATCCTTCAAGCGTTTCGCCAGGCTGGCGCCGCTATTTTGAAGAGTTTTCCTTAGCCGCCCAACACAACGGAACCAATGCGACTGCAGTCGCAACGGTTGAGCCCGGTGCTGATGGCTATTCCTCGGCTGCTCGCGACGAAGCTTTATGGCTTGCGCGGATGCAAGATCGCATTGATCAACTGGTGCGTGAGTATCGCGTGCGCGGCCATTTGATGGCAAAGCTTGACCCCTTGGGTATCGACCGGCAAAAGTTGCCTGAACTCGATCCTCAAATGTATGGGTTGAGCGAAGAGGACTTGAGTCGTCCATTTTCATGCGCCTCGCTCGATTATGTTAACGCCCGTACTTTGGGCGACATCGTCGAGAAATTGCGCAATACCTATTGCCGCAACATCGGGGCTCAGTTTACGCACATTGACAACCGCAACATTCGCGACTGGCTTCAGCGTCGTATGGAAAGTTGCGAGAACCGAATTGAGTTGTCGCGCGATGTGCAAACTCGAATCTACACACGCTTAGCGGATGCATCCGTCTTCGAAGAATTTGTGCGCCGCAAATTCGTCGGCCATAAGACCTTCTCGCTTGAGGGTGCCGAGAGTTTGATTCCATTGTTGGATCTTGCTTTAGAGAAAGCTGGCCAGCATGGTATCGAAGGTGTTATCTTTGGCATGGCCCATCGTGGTCGTTTGAATGTGCTTGCCAACATCATGGGCAAACGCGCTCAAAACATTTTTTGGGGTTTTGATGATCCTCGTCCCGATTTGCATCGTGGGGCAGGGGACGTCAAGTACCATCTCGGTTACAGCAGCGACTGGACCACCAGCACCGGCGCGAAAGTGCATCTATCGTTGTGCTTTAATCCAAGCCATCTTGAGTTTGTTAATCCTGTGGCGTTGGGGCGTTGCCGTTGCAAACAAGATTTATCCAAGGACTTTGAGCACGAGCGACAACTCACGCTGTTAATTCACGGCGACGCTTCGTTTGCGGGTGAAGGCATCATCCAGGAAACGTTTAACATATCGCAACTTTCGGCCTACAACACGGGCGGTACGTTGCACGTCATCATCAATAATCAAGTTGGCTTCACGACCGAACCGGTACAAAGTCGCAGCACGACGTATTGCACCGACGTAGCCAAAATGTTGCAGATCCCGATTTTCCATGTGAATGGTGAAGATCCAGAAGCAGTGGCTCAGGTGGTGAACTTGGCCATGGACTTCCGTCGTGAGTTCCGTCGCGATGTGGTGATCGACATGTATGCCTATCGACGCTGGGGTCACAACGAATCGGACGAACCACGTTTCACTCAGCCGACGATGTATAAGGCGATCGATCAACGCAAGAGTGTTCGCGAAAGCTATCTCGAGCGATTGTTGCAGATGGGCGAAATCACGCGAAGTGAGGCCGACGACATTTCGAAGGTACGCCAAGATAAACTAGAAGCCGAATTTGCGTTAGCACAGCGTAAAGAAGACTATTACTCCGACTTGCAAACGTTGGGTGGATCGTGGCAAGGTTATTTCGGTGGTCCAGAACCGGCGACAGACGAAACGGTGACTGCCATTCCGGAAGAAGTGGTCAACGATGTTTTGACCAAGCTGTGCGAGGTACCCGCCGGCTTCCAACTGAACAACAAGCTGGCGAAAATTTTTGAACAGCGAATGTTGATGGCAACCAGCAACAAGCCTTTGGATTGGGCAGCGGGTGAGTTGTTGGCGTTTGGTACATTGTCGATGGATGGCCATCCGATTCGTATTACGGGCCAGGATAGCGAACGTGGTACGTTTAGCCATCGTCATGCGAACTTGCATGATATGGAAACCAATTCGACTTACATGCCGTTGCAGCATTTGAATCCAGCTCAAGCGCGAGTCGAAATTGCCAACAGCCCCTTGAGTGAAGCGGCCGTGTTGGGTTTTGAGTACGGCTACAGCTTGGATTGCCCACATGGCTTAGTTGCTTGGGAAGCTCAGTTCGGCGACTTCTGGAATGTGGCCCAAGTGATTGTTGATCAGTTTATATCGAGTGCGGAAGACAAATGGGGCCGCTTGAGCCGCTTGGTGATGCTGTTGCCGCACGGCTTTGAAGGTGCTGGGCCAGAACATTGCAGCGCTCGATTGGAACGCTTGCTACAACTTTGCGCTGAAGACAACATGATTGTAGCCCAGCCAACTACACCGGCTCAGTATTTCCATTTGCTTCGCCGTCAGGTGAAGCGAAAGTGGAGCAAGCCGTTGATTGTGATGACACCGAAGTGGTTGTTGCGTCATCCGATGGTTTTGTCGGCGAAAGAAGAATTTACGGCTGGCCGATTCCTGAAGATCTTGAAAGATGAACGACCAGCAGCGACCAGCACGAAACGCGTACTGATGTGCACTGGTAAAGTTTATTACGAACTTTTTGAACGCCGCCAGAACACGAAGGCCGACAATGTCGCCATCTTGCGAGTTGAACAATTGTATCCTCTCACGGAAACAGAGGTCATGGCTGCTCTGGAACCTTACCAGGCAGGTACGGAAGTTGTATGGG